>NZ_JAJCNF010000031.1:0-34008 GCF_020560945.1 Dorea sp. 210702-DFI.3.125 | reverse complement strand
CTGCGATAGCTGGTCCCGGAATTCCATCACGGTCTCCGATAATTATTGCTTTTTTTCCCTCTAAAATAGCCATAATTATGCTTTCTCCTTTCTTTTGGTAAAAAACATGTTTATTTAAATATATATGACAAAGAACTCACCTAATTATTAGATGTATTTCTTGATCATCGCTTCGATTGTCTCCGGTGTACAATCATCTTTTACAAGCTCATCTACTTTTTCTCCATCTTTGTAGATTGCCATAACCGGAAGGCCAAGAATCTTCTGGCCGATTGCCAGACGACGAGCCTTTGTTGTATTCAGAGATGTAAACTTAAGTTTATCTCCGTATGTGTCAGCGAACTCATGTACCTTTGGCATAAGTGCTGCACAAGGAACACATCCGTCACCGAAAAAGTCAACGAATACATATCCTTCAGCTTCCAGAACCTCTGTCTGGAACGTATTCTTATCTACTTCTATCATTGGTCTGATCCTCCTTTTAAGTCTTATTTATGAAATAGAATATATACTCTACGCCATGCTTCTCTCTACCATAACTGCAGCGATCGCTCCGTCAGCTGCAGCAGTAACAACCTGTCTCAGGCTCTTCACGCGTACATCACCAGCAGCGTATACGCCTGGGATATTTGTATGCATGTCCGCATCAGTTGGAATATATCCTCTTTCATCCATCTCAACACTTCCCTTGAAGATGTCAGAATTAGGAATAGTACCGATGAATCCGAATACTCCGAACATTCCGTCGTCTTCGTCAGCTTCAATCTTAGTAACTTCTCCAGTTTTCACATTCTTAACTGTCATCCAGGAAAGGATTCCATCTCCTCCAACTTCCTCAACAACTGTATCCCACATAAAGTGAAGTTTGTCGTTTTTGAAAGCTTTCTCCTGAATGGATTTTGCTGCACGCAGCTCATCACGTCTGTGAATGATTGTAACTTTTCTAGCGAATTTTGTAAGGTACATAGCCTCTTCAACAGCGGAATCTCCACCACCTACTACATATACCTCAAAATCCTCGAAGAAGTTAGCGTCACAAGTAGCGCAGTAAGAAACTCCTCTTCCAAGGAACTCTGCCTCACCCTTGCAGCCGATTGGTCTTGCATGAGCACCTGTAGCAATGATAATATTCTTTGCCTGATACTCACCTTTTTCACCTTTGAGGACTTTTACATCTCCCTCAAGTGAAACTTCTTTGATTGTGTCAGATACACGCTCAGCCCCAAACTTCTTAGCCTGCTCTGTCATACGTGCAATCAGAGACGGACCTGACTCCGGCTGATCTACAATCTGTCCAGGATAGTTTTCAATCTCATCTGTGATTGAAATCTGTCCGCCATCCTGTCCTTTCTCAACGATAAGAACTGATAAGCGACTTCTTCCTGCGTACAGTCCTGCTGCTAATCCAGCAGGACCTGCACCCAGGACAATTACGTCATAAATTTTGCTCATAACGAAATTCTCCTTTTTTCATTTTTATTCTATAACGCTACATACAATATAGCACATAGTTTTCAAAAATGAAATGCATATTTTTTATAAAATGCACAATTTTACTCAAAAATTGTCTGTTTATCAACCTCTGTTGTAAGAGCTTCAAGAGCTTTCTTAACTAAGGATTTACGAAGTGCGTACTCCTCATCTTTATCCAGCTCCGGATTTCCAAGTGGATGTGGAATAGCGATTGTAGGAACGATTCTGTTAGCTCCAACTGTCATAGAAATTGGAGTTACAGTACACATATGAACTACTGGAAGTCCTGCAGCTTCAATAGCTTTTACCATCGTTGCACCGCAACGTGTACAGGTACCTCAAGTGGAGGTCATGATAACTGCATCAACACCATCAGCGATCAGCTTCTGAGCATACTCATCAGCGAATGCTTTAGCTGATAATACGGCTGTTCCGTTACCAACTGTTGTATAGAATTTATTGTGAAGTTTTCCAATAACACCCTCACGCTCGAACTCACGCATAACGTCTACTGGAAGTACACGGTCAGCATCCTCGTTAGCGTATACCGGATCGTATCCACCATGAGCTGTCTCGTATGTCTCCTCTGTCAGATCGTTAACACCTGTAATGTCATACTCACCATATCTTGTAGCATTAGATGACTCGATGTGATCTGGATTACCCTTCGGAACAATACCACCGGATGTACACAGAGCGATTGTAGCTTTGCTAAGATCTTTGATAGCCGGCTGTGGAGCAACCTTGTCGAATGTCGGCATTGGGAACTCTGTTACGAATGGCTTACCAGCAATCTTCTTAAGAAGCATCTCAACAGCACGTTTTGATCCACGTTTCTCCTCGAATAAGTTTACACGGATACCGTTTGGCATGTAGTTGTCTTCGCAAGAAGCACCAATCTTCTCACCTTTAGCAAGTTTCATAGCAAGTGGAGCTAATTTTCCAATTGCATCTCTCATACCAGCTGCACTGTTCTTTGTAGGAACAATGTATACTTTGTCTTTGAACATATCAGCACCTGGATTCTCAACGTACATTCCTGTAACTACCGGGATTCCAAGCTCCTCTTTGATCATATCGCAAACTGTTCCGCAAGCAACTCCGTAACGTCCTGCGTTGAATGCAGGTCCAGCGATGAACAGATCAGCATTCTGTCCTTTAACCATCTCAAGAATCTCAGCTTTAGCTTTTTCAAGATTCTCGTTGAAGTAAGAGTCACCACATACGATTGTAGCAACGATCTCAGCTTCATCTCCAAATTTCTGAGCAAGAGCGAGTCCTGGTCCTACGACCTCTCCTACGCGAAGCTCTGCAGGGTAATCTGCTTTTTCTTCTCCACCGATATTAGCGAAGAACTGGTTGATATAATGTACAACTCTAATTTTACTCATTATGATTCGTCCTCCCTTTCTATCGTGCACTCAGTACGTTGAATCCTGTCTCGTTTGTTGCGCCAGTCATAACCTGAATCTCAACTTCAAGAGATCCGTCCTCCTGAAGAGTCTTGTCGCTGGCACCAGCGATAACATTAACATAGTCTAAAGTTCCGATAACTTTATCAAGTTTTGGAAGGTGAATCAGCTCATTAGCATTTCCGCCTGTTACTACAGCATCTGCAGCCGGATCAGAGTCAGCAAGTGACTGAGATTTTCCATCACGTCCAGCATACTCATCTGTAATGATAACAGTCTTAACGCCTTCAGCCTCAATTTTCTTTGTATTCATGATAAGGTCTGTATCTGGGTTACCGAATCCCTCCTGAGATACGATTACAGCATCCAGGTCTAAGAAACGGCAAAGTTTTGCTGTCCAGTCAGAAGAACGCATCTTGTCTGCAAGGTAAACGTTCTCATTTGTAAGGATGTGGCAAACAAAGTTAATAGTTTTACCATGCTCCTCGAACAAATCGTGAATAACCGGGTTATTCTCGTGAACATATGTTGGGTTTTTATCACAAGCAGATACACAGTTACCGGATACGATAGCTCCGTCCATGATCTCTGTTGGTGTCATCAGAGTAGAAAGTGTCTTCTTAGCATCTACTCCGTATACATATGTGTCATGAAGAAGTCCCTGGCTCTGTAACATCTGTACATAAGCAACTCTCGGAAGATCTGGGAATTTTTCTTTTCCTTCCATAACCCCGTATGTCTCATAAACCTTTGTCTCATCTGGTGTAAGATCACGTGCTAATTCCCCAAGATATACAGCAACTCTGAATCCAGCGAAACGAACAGCTTTCTCATAATCATGCTGTTTGATGTTATCAACTGGCTCACATACCATAACAAGATTTAATGTTTTTGAGAATGGTGTATACTGTGCTCCAACACCTGTCATATCGATGATACCTTCCTGGAATCCAACGATCTTACCAGCTGTAACAACAGCCATTCCTTTTAATGCATAAGTTTTTCCTTCACCAACTGTATCTACTTTGTTGATTACTCCCGGGAAGACTCCTCCTCTTCCTTCAACCTTTACACGTGGCTCGATAACGTCTTTAACCGGTGTGATTCTCACTGACTCACCTGGTCTAGCAATATCAAATGATACGCTCTTAATGTGCTCATCCTCAAGAGCAACAGCCTCTACAGCTTCTTTGTTTACATAAAGAATTCCATCTTCGATCTTAGACTCTGCTGCGAACTGGATATCCTTAATGTAAATGTGTCCCATTTCCAATCTTCTCACTTATGGTTCCCTCCTTCAAGAATTTTGATATTATTGTGTAAGCTAAATGCTTTAACAACCTCTCGCTACTCGACCTACCACACATCTGCGGATGAAATAGCGCTTTGTAACAGGGTCCAGTCAATTAACTGGAAGTCTTTGAATGTTTCTGGCATGAATTCTCTGTACTTTTCTGACTTGAATTCAAACTTTGCACAGGATCTTATGGCTCCTTCTATAATTGACAGTGACCTCTCATCCAGTTTTCCGGCTTTACGTGAGATCATAACCGACTTATATGGTGTTTCATTCGGCTTCACGCTTCCAGATAATGGATGTGATAAAAGCAAATGTCCTTCGTGTATTCTGTCTCTAACTTTCCCCAATACATCCTCATAAGAAATCTCACTATAATCCACTTCATGCTCTTCATCAAGCATCTGTGGAACTAATGGATTGTTCGTTATTATAATGTAATCTTTCTTCATTTTTTATCCGCCTTCCATTTTTGATTTCTTACATAGATGAAATAAGTATTGTGTCATTCTTCCCAGCTATCCGGTAGGATTAAAAAAAGACGATACAACACCAATATTGTGTGTGCATCGCCTTTCTGTCTTTTGTCTTGACCGTCCTTCTTAGATAGCCTTTCTCTTCAACACAAGATTCAGAACGCAGTCCCTTTCTCAGTCCTTTTGCCTGAAAGTTTCACCCCTGATATGTTCACCAACATACCTTGGCTTGCCTCTTCGGCGGTCTTCTTTAGTAAAGACTCTCTCTTAAGAAAGATCATCCCGCTATTCACTTTTATTTTATAGAGACAATGAATATCTCCCATTGCCTGTATCTATAATAACGTATTGTTAATTTATTTGCAACCCTTTTGCCATAACTTTCTTTTTTTAGTCATTATGCACATTTCGCAATGTCCCTTTTTGGTCACAATTGCCATTGCATTTGTTTTGTCTATAAATAATATATTCAGTTTTTCACAATATTCTATTAGTTCACAAACAATTTTGCCTTTTTATTATAAGATGTTCTACTTTTATTTATTAGCACTCCTTAATTTAGTGCTTTATCACAGTAAACTCCAGTTTATTTGCAACTGGAGTTTACTGATTCTACTATCAATTATTCAATTATTTATTGACACCATCTATGAATTATTTTTCTTTTTAAAGTTTTTAAAGTAATCTTCATGCACCTGGCTGATTACTTTACTCAGCGCAAATAATGCAAGAATATTTGGTACTACCATCAAAGAATTGAAACAATCTGCCATATTCCATACAAGATCAACTTCTGCAAGTGATCCAAGGAACACACAAACCGCTGCAGCTGCAGAATAGATTTTCACTGCTTTCGGTCCAAACAAATATTTGATATTAGCCTGACCAAAGAAATACCATCCTATGATAGTAGAAAAAGCGAAGAAGAACATACAGATGGCTACGAAGATGTCTCCGCCTTTTCCATATAATGTAGAGAATGCATACTGGCTAAGTTCTGCTCCTGTCTTTCCGCTCGGGATAGATTTCGTTGTCAGGATAACAAGCGCTGTCAGATTCAGTACAACGAATGTATCAATAAATACACCTGTCATAGCTACAAATCCCTGTTCTACCGGATGATCCACTTTAGCTACTGCATGCGCATGTGGTGTGGATCCCATACCAGCTTCGTTAGAGAACAATCCTCTTGCTACACCTTTTGTAAGTGCAAGCTTCACAGTTGCACCGGCTGCTCCACCGACTACAGAGCTCGGAGAAAATGCGCCGATAAAGATAGATGCAAATGCATAAGGAATATTTTTATAGTTGTAAATAATTACGATTAATGAGCCGATAATATATAATGCTGCCATAAACGGAACAATTGTCTCCGTAACTTTTGCAATTCGTTTCATACCACCCATGAATACGAAAATTGCGATTACTGCTACTACAAGACCCATAATCCACTGTGGAATACCAAACGCTGTATGGAATGATGCCGCAATAGAGTTAGACTGTACTGCATTACCCATAAATCCAAGTGCAAGTGTAATCAGTATTGCAAAAATTCCAGCAAGAACTTTTCCAAACGTCCCCTTGAATGCTGCTCTTATGTAGTAAACCGGTCCTCCTGTGACCTGTCCGTCCGCTCCGACCGTCTTATACTTCTGTGCCATAATCGCTTCTGCATAGATAGTTGCCATTCCAAGGAATGCTGCGATCCACATCCAGAAGATTGCTCCAGGTCCTCCAATTGCAAGTGCTGTTGCCGCTCCGGCAATATTACCGGTTCCTACCTGTGCTGCAATTGCTGTTGCCAACGCCTGGAATGATGACATTCCATCCGCTCCGGCTTCTCCTTTCTTACTGAACAGACCGCCAAAAGTTCTTTTCATTCCTTCGCCAAATCCTCTTACCTGGATAAACCCAAGTCTGAATGAGAACCAAAGGCCCGCACCTAACAGTGCAATAATCAGTACGTAGTTTGACATGTAATTCTGAATCGTCAATACAATGTTATTTAATGTCTCCATAAAACGACCCCCTTTTTTCCTTTTCGAAAGACATTTGTAATAATGTATTCGTGCTTCTCGAGTTTTAGTATAACCGAAATAAATCTTTTTTTCAATAGAATTTTCTGTAAACAATGATTATTTTTTATTTGTTTTAGTTTTTTCTTATATATATTCTTTTATTGTAATACATTAATCACTATTTTCTGAATATATATGCATTATTATTTTAAATTAACCAACCAGTTTTTAACATTAAAGAAGCCCGGCAGTTTTAATTCTGCCGGACTTCTTTTCTTAACACTATCTTAGCTTATGTTTTTATTAATTAGTTTATTTTGCTTTGTTAAAGTTGGTGAAGTAATCTTTATGTACCTGGCTGATTACCTTGCTCAATGCAAACAATGCAAGGATATTCGGGATTACCATCAAGGAGTTGAAGCAATCTGCCATATTCCAAACAAGATCAACTTCTGCAAGTGATCCAAGGAATACGCAGCACGCTGCTAATACAGAGTAAATCTTCACTGCTTTTGGACCAAACAGATATTTTACATTTGCCTGACCAAAGAAGTACCATCCGATAATGGTTGAAAATGCGAAGAAGAACATGCAAATTGCAATGAATACATTTCCACCTTTTCCATATAATGTAGAGAACGCATACTGGCTAAGTTCCGCTCCTGTAAGCCCTGTAGGAATAGACTTTGTTGTCAGGATAACAAGTGCTGTCAGATTCAGTACGATAAATGTATCAATAAATACACCAGCCATAGCCACAAATCCCTGTTCTACCGGGTGATTAACCTTTGCTACTGCATGAGCATGCGGCGTAGATCCCATACCAGCTTCATTAGAGAACAATCCTCTTGCGACACCTTTTGTAAGTGCTAATTTTACAGTTGCACCGGCAGCACCACCGACTACAGACTGTGGAGCAAATGCTCCTACAAAGATAGATGCAAATGCATATGGGATATTCTTGTAGTTGTAAATGATAATGATCAGGGCGCCTACAATGTAAAGAGCTGCCATAAATGGTACGACTGTCTCTGTTACTTTCGCAATACGTTCGATACCACCTGCGAATACGAAAAGCGCAATCACTGCTACGGCCAGACCCATAATCCACTGCGGAATACCGAATGCTGTATGGAATGCTGCTGCGATAGAGTTGGACTGTACGGCATTACCCATGAATCCGAGCGCCAGTGTAATCAATACTGCAAAAATTCCAGCAAGGACTTTTCCAAATGTTCCTTTGAACGCTGCTCTTATGTAGTATACCGGACCTCCTGTAACTTGTCCATCGGCTCCGACCGTCTTATACTTCTGAGCCATGATAGCCTCTGCATAAATGGTTGCCATTCCGAGGAATGCTGCGATCCACATCCAGAAGATTGCTCCAGCTCCACCAATTGCAAGTGCTGTTGCCGCTCCGGCGATATTACCAGTTCCTACCTGTGCTGCAATTGCTGTCGCAAGCGCCTGGAAAGAAGACATTCCGTCTTTTCCTGCTTTTCCTTTCTTACTGAACAGACCGCCAAAAGTTCTTCTCATACTTTCGCCAAATCCCCGAACCTGGATAAAACCAAGTCTGATTGAGAACCAAAGACCTGCTCCAAGAAGTGCAATTACCAAAATGTAGTTTGACATGTAGTTCTGAATTGTCAATACAATGTTATTTAATGTCTCCATATAGTTTCCCCCTTTTCACTTTAGATAGACATCATTAGTTACATTTTGAAGTTTTGCGAAGTTATTTGTAACTTGCTAACTTCTTTTACATAGAATTATAGTTTATTAGCACAAAATTTGCAACCAATTTTAATATAAACAGTGATTAATTTTGACAATTTGCAAAAATGGACTAAAAAAGAAGCGAGTTTCCTCGCTTCTTAATACATTTTTCTGTATATTTATACATTAATTTCTGCTGTCATGCCAAGCACATCTTTATTAGCTTCCAGAACTGGATCCACAACTTTTTTCAGGAAATTTTCCACCTGAAGCGGCGCGCGTCCAACATATTTTGCCGGATCCATCGTCTTCTTTAACTCTTCCTCATTCAGACCAAATGCCGGATCTGCTGCAATCAGGTCAAGCAAGTTGTTATCCAGACCTTTTTCCTTCACATTACGTCCGGCCTCCATAGAAAGCTCACGGATTCTCTCATGGAGTTCCTGTCTGTCTCCGCCTGCTTTTACTGCATCCATCATAATATTCTCAGTTGCCATGAACGGAAGTTCAGACATTAGCCGTTTCTCAATCACCTTCGGATATACAACCAGTCCATCTACAACATTCAGACAAAGATCCAGGATACCATCAATTGCAAGGAATCCTTCTGGAACGCTGAGTCTCTTATTTGCAGAATCATCAAGTGTTCTCTCGAACCACTGTGTTGCAGATGTGATCGCAGGATTAAGTGCATCAATCATCACATATCTGGAAAGAGATGCAATACGCTCACTTCTCATCGGATTTCTCTTGTATGCCATAGCAGATGATCCTATCTGCGTCTTCTCAAACGGTTCCTCTACTTCTTTCAAATGCTGGAGCAGGCGAATGTCATTGGAGAATTTGTGTGCACTGGCTGCAATTCCTGCCAGTACATTCAGTACTCTTGTATCAACTTTTCTGGAATAAGTCTGTCCTGATACCGGATAACATGCTTCGAACCCAAGCTTCTTTGCGATCATCGGATCAATCTGATCGATTTTTTCCTGATCTCCATCAAAAAGTTCCAAAAAGCTTGCCTGAGTTCCGGTCGTTCCCTTAGAGCCAAGAAGCTTTAATGTACTTTTTACATATTCCAGATCCTGAAGATCCATCAGAAATTCCTGCATCCAAAGTGTTGCACGCTTTCCAACCGTCGTCGGCTGTGCCGGCTGAAAATGTGTAAAGGCAAGTGTCGGCTGATTTTTATAATTATCCGCAAATTTTGCAAGTTCTGCAATAACATTTATCAGTTTTTTTCTTACAATTTCAAGTGCCTCAGACATTACAATAATATCTGTATTATCTCCTACATAGCATGAAGTTGCTCCCAGATGAATAATTCCTTTCGCCTTCGGACACTGCTGTCCATATGCATACACATGAGACATTACATCGTGGCGCACAACTTTCTCACGTTCTTTTGCCACCTCATAATTGATATCTTCTGCGTGAGCTTTCAGTTCATCGATCTGCTCCTGTGTAATGGACAGTCCCAGTTCTTTTTCTGTCTCTGCCAGAGCGATCCAGAGCCTTCTCCACGTCTTAAACTTTTTATCCGGTGAAAATACATACTGCATCTCCTTACTTGCGTAGCGCTCTGAAAGCGGGCTTACATATCTATCGTAGCTCATTTTTCTTCCTCCCTGATATACCACATTTAAGTGATTTCTTCACATATTATTTCTACATTATCATTATACAGGATACCTTCTCCTGCTATCAACACATTTAATAAAAAATCACATTTCACAATTAATCAAATGCATGAGAAATGTCCTCTGTCGGAACTTTCATCGGATAATTTCCAGTAAAGCATGCATCACAATACGCCAGTTCTCCGACCATATCTTTCAACTTATCGATTTTCATATACCCCAGTGAGTCAGCACCGATCATCTCGCGAATTTCATCCGTCGTATGAGAATGTGCAATAAGCTGATCATTGGACGGTACATCCGTTCCAAAATAACAAGGATGTAAAAACGGTGGAGAACTAATTCTTACATGAACTTCTGTTGCTCCTGCCTTTTTCAGCATTTTTATAATATTCGCACAGGTTGTACCACGTACGATAGAATCATCGACCATGACAATTCTCTTTCCTTTTACTACTTCCTCGATAACATTTAGTTTAATCTTAACACTGCTCTCCCTCTGGCTCTGCTTTGGTTTGATAAATGTTCTTCCCACATAACTATTCTTATGAAAAGCCATACCATAAGGAATTCCTGACTCTTCTGAATATCCTTTTGCAGCTACCAGACCGGAATCCGGCACACCAACTACAAGATCTGCCTCCACCGGATAGGACTGTGCCAATGCTTTTCCTGCCGTAATTCTAGAATGATAAACATTAACTTTATCAATTGTACTGTCCGTTCTAGCGAAATAAATATACTCAAAAATACATCTCGCCTGCTTCTTAGGAGAGATTGCCATAGATTTATCTGATGTAATGCCATTCTTTGTAAAGCTTACAATCTCACCTGGTTCTACATCTCTTACAAATTCGCCGCCTACTGCTGCGATCGCACAGCTCTCTGATGCAAGAAAATATGTATTGTCTCTTTTTCCGATACAAAGCGGACGTAGTCCGAACGGATCTCTCGCTCCAATCATTTTTCTTGGAGAAATCACAACCAGTGCGTAAGCACCTTCTATCTTTTGCATGGCATTACGGACAGCTTCCTCTGCTTTTGCCGTCTTCAGTCGTTCTCTTGCAATATGATACGCGATTACTTCTGAGTCAATGGTCGTCTGGAAAATCGCTCCTGTATATTCCAGTTCATGACGAAGCTCCACAGCATTTGTCAGATTACCATTATGGGCAATTGCCAGAGTACCTTTCACATAGTTCAGCACAAGTGGCATAGCATTTTCTACCTTCGTTGCCCCTGCAGTTGAATAACGGACATGTCCGACACCAAGATTACCTTTCAACCCTTCTAAGGCTTCCTCATCAAACACTTCGTTTACAAGGCCAAGCCCCTTCTTCGAATGAACTTTGCGCTCTCCGTATGTGTCTGTCACTGCAATTCCACAGCTTTCCTGTCCTCTGTGCTGCAAAGCAAATAAACCATAATATACAGATGGTGCTACATCTCCTCCATCCATATCATATGCTCCGAATACACCACATTCTTCACCCATACCTGTTGTTATCTTCTCATAGTTGCTCATGAATGTAACTCCTTCTTCCTATCAGTCATCAGATGTTTTTAAGTATAATACAAGGCAGATGGAAATGCAATTGCCCCACCTGCCCTTAAGTCTTACTCAGTCATTATTTTTATTTTGGTTTATTTATTAGTATTATTAATATTAAGACCCCATTTATTAGTTTTCTCTAAATTTTCCAAGGAATTCTTTCATTCTTTCGTTAGAAGAACCAAATACTTCCTCCGGCGTTCCTTCCACAGCAATATAACCGTTATCCATGAAAATTACATGATCTGAAACATTTTTTGCAAAATTCATTTCATGTGTAACGATCACCATTGTCATGTGCTCTGCAGCCAGATCTTTGATGACTTTCAGAATCTCGCCGGTAAGCTCCGGATCCAGTGCTGAGGTCGGTTCATCAAAAAACAGAATATCCGGATTCATAGCAAGTGCACGGGCAATCGATACTCTCTGCTGCTGCCCACCCGAAAGCTGATACGGATAAGCGTTTTCCTTATCAGAAAGTCCCATCTTCGCAAGCAGCTCTCTCGCCTCTTTGTACACTTCCTCTTTCTTTCTCTTTTGCACACGAAGCGGTGCATCTGTGATATTCTTCATAACCGAATAATGTGGAAACAAATTGAAATTCTGAAACACAAGTCCAAATGTTCCATCATAATTGATTTCTCCATCATCCGGTGTCTCAAGTCCTGTTGCGCAACGAAGAAGTGTAGATTTTCCGGAACCGGATGGCCCGATAATTCCAAGCACTTCTCCTTTATCTACTTTTAGAGAAATGTCTTTTAATACTTCCACTCCTCCAAAATTTTTCTTCACATTTTTTATTTCCAGAAGACTCATGACTTTTCCTCCTACCGATAATAATTCATTTTCTTCTCAATCCGTTCCATAATAAATGCAACCACAAGATTCAGTATGTAATAGAATAGAGCCGCAAATGCATATGGGAGCATGGATACCTGGCCGGAAGCAAGTGCTTTTGCCATCGTAAACATCTCTGTCACACCGATTGTAAATGCAAGAGATGTATCCTTTACAAGTGTAATGGTCTCATTTGTAATTGCCGGAAGGATTCGTTTAATGACCTGCGGAAGAATAATTCTTATGAACGTCTGAGCCTTTGTGTATCCAAGTATCTTGGCAGCTTCATACTGTCCTTGCGGCATAGACTCAATTCCCCCGCGATAAATTTCTGCAAAATATGCTGCATAGTTCAGTACAAATCCAATTGCCACAGCCATATTCTTCCAGGACTGGGAAATCTGTACACCCAAAATATAAAACGGTCCAAAATAGATCACCATAAGCTGAAGCATCAGCGGAGTTCCTCTCATCACTGATATATAAAGTTTAAAAATCGTACTGATAATCTTATTCTTTGACATTCTGCCAAAAGAGATCAAAAGTCCTAACGGCAGAGAAAATATCAATGTCGCTGCAAATATCCACAGTGACGTAACCATTCCTTCTCCTAATTTTTGTAACATGACTGATGTTGCCATACCAAAATTCCTCCTCGCGAATCATTGTCATCGCTTTTCAAGAAAAACGGGCCACCCGTTTTCAGGACGACCCGGTCTTTCCAGTTAGTCTGTTTATTTATTTTCCAATTGTTGTGATATCTTCACCAAACCATTTTGTAGAAATCTTTGCAAGTGTTCCGTCTGCCGCCATCTCTTCCAGCGTCTTCTGAACCTGATCTTTTACAGCATCATTTCCTTTTGCAAATCCAACTCCGTACTGCTCAGAAGCAATTTCATAATCGAGAATCTTAAATTCCGCAGAACGTGATTCAATCTGATACTTTGCTACTACAATATCCATTGCGACAGCATCAACAGCTCCTGATTCCAGATTCATAAATCCTGTATTGTAATCTGGAATGATCTCTGTTGAAAATGTAGAGCTAAGTTCTGTATTATCTTTTAATGCTGCCTCTGCGGAAGAATCTGTCTGTACATCAACAGTCTTTCCTGCAAGATCCTTTTCGGAATTGATTCCAGAATCTGCTCTTACGACAAATACCTGCTGATTATCAAGATAAGGCTCTGACCATGTATATTCATCTTCTCTTCCATTCATGGTAAATCCGTTCCAGATACAGTCAATCTCTCCGGATTTCAAAAGTGCATCTTTAGAATCCCAGGCAATCGGTTCCGGATTGAATTCCCAGCCATTGCGGTCACATACTTCCTTGGCCAGCTCTAAATCAAATCCTGTATACTCACCGTCGTCTCCTACAAATCCCATCGGCGGAAAATCCTGATCGAATCCTACCGTAAATGTATCTCCTTCTTTTTTTTCTTCAAATGTAGCTGCAGAGTCTTTTGAATCTGCCGATTTACTACTGTCCTTTCCACCACAGCCGGCAAGAACCGTAACAACTGCCAGTGAAAGTGCAACTAAAAGTGCAGCTCTCTTTTTCATCTTTATTATCCTCCTGAACTCAAAGCTTTTTTCGCAAATCCCGATTCGAATTCAACCTCGAGAAATACCTTTTTCTTTCGAATCTCCTATTGCTTTTCGATGCGGTGTAATCTTTTATCAATTTACCAATTGATTACTTTACCACGCTAAATCGCTTTGTTATAGTAACATATTCAGGACTTCTTGTCAATCCTGCGGTTCTCGCTTTTCCACGTAATCAGCTTCTCATCAGAAAAATCCAGATCATTTTCCTTCTTTGCTTCCTCCATCTCTGCTTTAATCTTTGCAGACATTGAAAGAAACATCGAATTCCCGGATAACATTTTTACATAATCTTTTTCCGGAAGTCCCCGATAGCAGCAATAAATATATGCTTTCAGCATATCTTCTTCCTCACAGATGCTGTAAGCCTCCTTAAACATCAGTGCTGCTTCTTTATAAAGAAACAGGTATCCATAAGCGCTACCGAGACAGCCGTATATTTTTCCATAGAATTTTTTATTCACGGACTCATCCCAGTCCTGACTTAAAATGGATTGATATACCAAAATCGCAGACTCATATTCTCCTGATTTCATTAAACTGTCCGCCTTATACTTCGCACGTTCTACATCTCTTTGGTTTTTCAGCTGTTCCAAAAGATTCTGAATCTTCACGATCTCTGATGGTGCATAAATCACAGATCCTTTCAATATTGTAAGTACGAACTCTTCTAATGTCGCATTCTGATCCAGATCACGGCGCAGATCCTCTGCCATTTTTGCAAGACCAAGTTCGTCTTCCAACCAGTCACACAGTCTACGGTTCATAATTGTATAATCAATTAAATACAAATTATTACACAGATAATAACATAATTCTTCAATTGTATAAATTCGCATATGCACCCGGGAAATCTCGTACGGGCGCTTTGCACGTTTACTATGACATAGAATTAAACTGCCCATTGATTCCTCCTAACTGAATTGTCTTCTCCACCCGGAAATCTGTCGGGGTGAAGAATTCGCCAAATCCCACATCGCGAAATGTCAATTTACAGGTACGTTCATCTAAAAACATAACCTCTACTTGAAGTCTTAAAGAATAATCTGTTCTCTTCGGAAGACCTTCCAGCGATACTTTCTCCACCTGTACTTCTTCGTCTACCAGACTTTCCACTAAAATTTCAATATCAGAAGCGTCCTCCAGGAGCACTTCCCACTGTCCATCTGCTTCATACCAATGCGTTCCCCATGTCACAAGCGGATACCACCCCTCCTGACCATCCACACGCATACGCAGACAAATCCTCTCTGTCAGTTTTGTCTCATCTAAATAAATCGGTCCGTCATCATTTGGCTCACATTTCCGGATAGATTTATAGCAGGCTCCCTTGCTGTAAAGATTATTTCCCATAAAGGCACGTCTGCCGTTACAAAGCACCCGGAGAGAATTCGGGTACCAGTTCTTCTCAAATCCTTCTCCCGTTAAATATACCGAAGAAATAACCTTTTTTTCGAACACATTTTCAATCATAGACTTGAAACTTTCGTCCGGGCTCTTTTCCTTATTCATAATCGGATAAAGCGCTTCCAGTTCCTTTCTCTGGGCATTTGCCACTTCATCGACTGTCACAAATGAATTCATGCCGTGGCTTGCATCCACTCGGAGCCTTCGAAGCATATATGCCTTGATTCGATCTTCATCACAATAGAACAGTGCAGATTCATACTGCCATAATTCTTTTGGCTGAAAAATCATATACTGGCAAAAGCTTTCTTTATAATCCTGAACATTGATGATTTCCTTATCTACGCCAATATGTTGACCGATCCCTTTGAGCATCTTCGCCATATCCACGTCCGTCTCCGGAGTTGTAAATGTCAGATACTGAATATTTTCAAAATCCTGAAGTGTCAGACTGATGTATTTTGCAAGGAGCCACACTGCATCATAAGTCTTGCCGGCAAGGCTTACTTTCTCGCGGCGCTTTGCCTTTCCATAAAGGTCCGTCTCCGTGCAGTCTTCTCCTACGACCGCCAGTCTTTTTGCCTCTTTTCCAAATACCCAGCGGTCTTTAAAATATCCCAATACAAGAGGAATCAGGTAATTATTGGACGAAGCCATCATTGTATCCGGCTCTTCCATAGAGTCGTCATAATAGCTGATCTGGCAGCCCTTCTCATTGATGTCATAGCCAATCACACAACCTCTTTTCATTACCATTCCTCCTTTCTCTTTTTGTTGTATTTATTCATAAAGTTTGAACATTTTTTTTGCAAGTATATCCTCTTCTTCATACTCCATCATAGCCTTGTTACGGTTTGCCGGTGTCATCTGGACCATGGCGTTGATTCTTCCGAAACGCCCAGCTAAAATTGCATGATCATTTCTGATGATCTGCTTTTCTGTATTTGTGCTCTCTTTTCCATCAGACTCCTGGATATAATAATCCAGTTCCTCATCTGCATAGAGTACAAACTGTTTCACATACAGATTCTCAAATACCGGAACAAGCATCTCTGAATGATAACCAAGTGTTTTCTTACCGGAACCCTTGATTTTATAGAACAATTTTACTTTACTTCCTTCTTTTGCCTGATAAGAAACTATAGTCTTATCATAAAGCTGCACTTCACGAAGCCACTCTTCCTTGTATTTCATGTACGCTGGAAAAATAATCTGTTTTTCACACATTTCCCGTAAGAGCTGATGCAGGACGGCTTCTATGTCTGCCGGGTAATCACTGCCCGCATAATAACATAAAAGTGCCACTTTGCAGACATCCGGAAGTTCTTCTTTCTGGTCACATTCTCTGGCAATAATATGAAATACACATGTTTCAAGTTCTCTTCCATAGAGAATATACTCTCTGGAAACAAATGCAAGATATGCCTGTTTCAGCCGGAAATATGCTGTGTCAGACAGATAATAATCTTCGAAAATTTTCTCTTCATCAAAAATATTTTCCGAGAACAGCATCTGCGTAATAATACGCTCTGCTACTTTATAGGACGGAATCTCATATTCACGCATAACTTCCCAAAGACGTTTCATATCTCTTGTTGCACCACAGAAATATTCACCCAGATATGTCAGCGTCGCCTTATCATATTGCTGTTTCTTGAACATTTCAAATGTCAGATAAAGGAGAAATGCATCTTCTCCCGGATCTTCCTCGCGGATTTTTTCGCTGCAAAGGCGAAAGACCTTTCTCTCATCTGCACCGGTCAGTCCACTTTCCCGTAACGTGTCAAAAGTCACTTCCACGACCTCGCCAGTCTTCTTCCACATACCGGCCTCGTCCTCATATTTCTTACACATTTCCATGAATCTCGGTTCGTAAAATAACCGTTTTGTCTCGTAAGCAATAGAATCTGTGTAATATCTGCCATCCATGGACTCCCACACAATTCGGGATTCTTTATCGTAGAGCTGAATGATTGCACCGGTCTCTTCGTCATACGGGATACGTTGCCTGACGGCACCATCTTTTTCAATGACAAGAACGCAGCGCATATGTGGCACTTTCGTGGAAACCTCATAAGAATAGCAAATATCTCTCATAGCTTTCATTCGTTTCTCGTCCATTTCCTCTGGCAGGCAGAAACGTTTATAAAGAATCTTCAATGCCTCTGTAATATGGCGTTTCATGAGCTGCTCCCATGTAAATGTCACAATCTGCTCACGGTAATTTAAGAACATTGCCTGATCATCACTGTAAGTCAGAAGATTTGCATATAAAAATGCTTCTTTCCGGTAATCCAGTGTATTACCATGCATAAAATACAAATAAATTTTCCGTGGAAGCGGTCCGCGCATACGTGTCTCGTCCATGGCAATCATATAATACTCATAAAGTCTGGCAATCCGAAAATCTTCCTCCACTGCTTTCTGATACCATGGAAAATATTCCGATGATGTCTTATTTCCTTTGATCAGAAGAGTGCAGATTGTATTCAGAATCATCGGCTCTTCGTACATATTATAGAGACGCTTTAAAATCCGATAAACCCGTTCATTAAATGTCTTCTGCTGGCTGGCAAAATTCGCTACATAAAGGGCCAGTTCCTTCGTCATAAGACGGTATTTTGATGCAAATGTCAGTACCAGAAGTTCAAATTCTCCAAGTTTTCGAAGAAGAATCGGCTTCTCCTTGTAGCACAGATATGCCTCCAGATAAAATAACACGTCCTCTGTCCCATACTCATACTGCTGTTCCAGAACTTCCAGTTTCTTATATGGATTCTTGTACTTTGGATCCATCTGGATGATCATATAGAGCAGAAGCCATGAATCCTGATGCCGGATATACGTCTTCTCCAATTCATCCAGCACACGGTCTGTATGCGCTTTATTATCCCGGATCTGAGCTGTCAGAAAGAGATAATAACAATTCGTGATCGGGTCTTTACCAATGGCAAAACGATTATAATTGTAATTTTCAAGAATCCATTTTGCGTCTTCGATACGGTCACCCAGCATGTAAATATGTGCCTGCACAAGTTGATATAATTCGCTCTGCGTCTCAATTCTTCGAACCGCAGTCATTTTTTCCACTGCGCTGTCCACCCATGTCTTCAAGTCAATCCGGCCGGCCACAAATCCGATATATTCTTTCAATATCTGAGCAATCAAAAGCTCCGGCACATGGTGATTCTCATCATATTCCTGATTCTGCAGCACTTCTACTTCATAGCTCAACGTCTCATATGGAGTCTGGAAACGGATTACGCCGTAATTACGCCCTACATGAAGGAATTCCGGGCGTACAAAGTATTCAACTTCATAGTTGTTACCTACAAAGTCTTCTGTAGAAATCTCCTGTCTGGACACCTTTAAGAAACGTCCCTCCGTCTCAATGTGGATTGGCACATAACCCCATGTATTTTTCATCAGAGTCACAACACCTTTTGTAGACTCCAAAATATCCTCAAAGAGCATTCCTTCTCCAGGAAGTGTCAGGAAAATACATTCCTTCTGCTTAATTCCTACAAGAAATTCTTCCATTGCCTGCTCTTCCAGTGACCATTTGCGCATATTATCATAGAGATAAAAGATACGTTCATTCTCATATTTTAAAATGGCATAAAAATCTCTGGAGCGGAATAGTCTTGCCGCCTCAGAATAATCTTTTACTGCCAGCTTTCTGAAATCATCTGTACTCTGTACCTTGCCATAGGTGGTCATCACGTAAGGTTTCTCTATGATTGCCGTAAATGACAGTTCATATTCTCCACCGGTACATACAACTGTGAATTTACCTTCTTCTACGTGTCCTGGTTTTAAACCACGCCCGTCATATGTGAATTCCACTCTTGCCGGATTTCCTTCAAATCCGGAATCCTTGAGCTTAACACGAAAAGAAGACGGGTAAACTAAGCCCCGTATCACATGTTCATTCTCACTTTTAATTATGAAACTCCCCCGGTATACTTCCCCTTCACCGATTATCAGAACCAGATTCGTTTCTTCAAATATAACTTCTGGACGACCGGTCCGGAAGTTCCCTTTCGAAAATTTCTGGATTTTGTTTTTCAAGTCCTACACCTGCTTCTTTCGTTGCATTTTTCTGAAAACATACTATAATGAATTATAGCATTGTTTTGTCCTGAATGGCAATACCATGAAAGGAGTATTTAGAGTATTTATGGATAAAAAGAATCAAAGACCTGAATTTCACGGCAGTGATCTGGAAAAAATCGCTGCATATTACCACATTCCGGCATCCGAAATTCCAGGCATCATTAAATTCGGTGCCAACGTGAACCCTCTTGGACTGTCCGAATCTGTAAAAAATGATCTGGCAGGGCATCTGGATATTATTTCCTCCTACCCGGACCGGAACTACACTTCACTTAAGAAAACTATCGGAGAATACTGTCACATTTCCCCTAAACATATTGTTGTAGGAAATGGATCAACAGAATTAATTTCTCTGCTCATCAGTCAGAGACAGGCAAAAAAAGCACTTGTTGTAGGACCAACTTATTCTGAGTATGAACGCGAGCTTGCCCTCACCGGTGGAACGATCACTGAATATAACCTGAAAGAAGATTTAAATTTCCAGTTAGATATGCAAGACTTCTTTGCCTCTATGGCAGATGATGTCGACCTGCTGATTCTGTGCAATCCGAATAACCCGACATCATCAGCGATTAAAAATCACGATATGAAACAGATTTTAACCTTCTGTAAAGAACGTAATATCTTCGTCATGATAGACGAAACTTATGTAGAATTTGCTCCGGACGTAGCCGAAATTACTGCCATTCCACTGACTGATGAATTCGATAATGTAATGGTCATCCGCGGTGTATCCAAATTCTACGCAGCACCGGGACTACGCTTCGGCTACGGTATCACAAGCAATCATGAATTTTTAGAAGCACTGCTTATTCACCAGAACCCGTGGAGCTTAAACAGCGTCGCAGCCTATGCCGGTGAGCGCATGTTCAAAGACAACACCTACCAACAAACAACAAGACAGCTTATCTGCTCCGAACGCGACCGCATGTACATGGCTATACAAAACATGCCGGCTTTCAAAGCATACAAGCCTTATGCCAACTTCATACTTGTACGCATCTTAAAAGAAAGCTTAACTTCATTTGATATTTTCGAGGCAGCCATAAAAGAAAGAATGATGATCCGTGACTGCTCATCATTCAAAAGTTTAGATGGCGAATATATCCGGTTCTGCATAATGAATCCAGAAGATAATACACATCTATTAAAATTGTTGGAACAATTCTAATACAATTCAATTGGGGACGGGGTTTTTTTGAAAAAACCCCGTCCCCAATTGAACTTTAACCTGTCCCTTTTTGAATTGTTTCTTTTTCTAAACTATTTTACTATTCTATAATATTCGCGTTCTGTCACCATAAATACAATAGAATAAATCACTGCAAAGACTATAATTGTTGCTATTGTACATTCAATAAATAATGTGATGTTTGTCATGGAAAACATTGCCAGTAGTTTTGTAATGACTTTGAAGGCTGCTGCCACATGAATGATTGCCATAATAAGCGGCAGGAAGAAGATCATTAGCACCTGGCTTCGAATGGATTTTTTTACTTCTTGTTTATCCATGCCAACTTGCTGCATAATCTTGTAACGGTCTTTGTCGTCGTAACCTTCGGAAATCTGTTTGTAGTAAATAATGAGTACTGTTACCATGAGGAACATGAAGCCGAGATACATGCCCATGAAGAAGAGGCTGCCATACAATTCGTAAAAGGAGTCTTTGTTAATTTGTCTTCCGCTACAGGAGCAGAAAGTTTCTGGAACTTGCTCACTCAGTGCTGTTCTGATCTGTTGTTCTACGTTCTTTTTTAATTCGCTGGAACCTTTCATATCGAAAGCCTCATAATAAGTCATTGCCATCAGGCTTGCTTTTGTTTCATCATTCTGTGTACTTTTTTCATAAGTCTGTTTTAAAATATTCAGAATCTGTTCTTCGTCTTTCATAATCATGTAAGTAATTGGAATATCTTTATCGTTATTTTTCTCGTCTAATTGAGATTTGTCCAATTCTTTTTTTATATTAAATTTTGTATCATCTAAATAAATTTCATTCTGTCCGTAACTTTTTGTCTGAGTAGAAAAAAGAAGTACTTCTCCATCATTTAATGTCTCATTTTTTTCTTCCAGACGGTTATAGTCTGCAAGTGGAATCAGCACAACTGAACTGGACGTTTTGTCTGAATAATATTTATCAGGATCCAGAATCATCTTATTTCCATCCAGATAACCGGTCAGTTCTCCCAAATGATAAATACGTTCATTTTCCGCCTTCGTATTATTTTTTCTTATAATTTCCTCAATGATTGTATGCACTTTTTCTTCTGTCTGTGCATTTGTTCTGTAAATGCTCACCTCGCACTCTCGTGGATATCTGACGCTGATAATGTCATTCATACCCACATAAAGGCAAACGGTAGTGGATACCATAATCAGTACCATCGTACTTAAGATGCAAATGTTTGCGAGCCCCACTGCGTTTTGTTTCATGCGGTAAACCATGCCGGATACTGCCGTAAAATGTTTTGCCTGGTAATAATATTTTTTGTTTTTCTTTAACATTTTCAGGACTGCGATACTTCCTGCAATAAACAGACCATAAGTTCCGAGCACAACGCAGACAACTGCGAAGAAAAATTTTGTCATCGCATCCAGTGGATTTCCGGTCGTTTGTGCAATGTAATATCCGGTTCCAAGCAAAATCGCTCCCACAATCGCCAGAAGCCACTTTGTCTTTGGCTCACGCTCTCCTTGATTGCTCCCATGCAGAAGCTCTACCGGACTGACTATGCGGATCTGAAGCAAATTATAAAGAAGAATCAGTACGAAAATTGCCATAAAAAATACAAAGGTCTTCTCCAGCACCGGAATCTCTACCGTAACTTTCACACTGATATCATAATGTAAAAGTTTTCCAAGTACAAGATACATCAGCTTTCCAAATACAATACCTAAGAGTATACCACCGAAAATACTGATAAATGCAGTAATCACCGCCTCAATCGCAAGCATTTTTGCAATATGTCCTTTTCCCATACCAAGAATATTGTAAATCCCGATTTCCCGCTTTCTTCGCTTAATCAGGAAACTGTTCGTATAGAATAGAAAAATTACAGAAAAGATCATCAGCAGTCCATTCATATAGCCCATAATCAATTTCACATTTTTACTTAGCCCGTTATTTCCCTGTGCCATACCACCAACAATGTAGTACATCATAACAGAAAGTACTGCCATTAAAATGTATGGAACATACGTCTTACGATTGTTTTTCAGATTGGTGATTGCAAGTTTTCCATAGATTTTGCTACTCAACGCGCTCACCTCCTGCTTCGAGAACAGTCAGTGTGTCGGAAATTTTCTGATACATCTGTTCATCAGTCAGATTGCCACGGTACAACTGATGGAATACCTCACCATCTTTAATGAACATCACGCGATTTGCACTACTGGCAGCTTTCACACTGTGAGTGACCATGAGAATTGTCTGTCCATCATGGTTCACAGAAGAAAACAAGCGAAGAAGTTCCTGCGCTGCCTTGGAATCCAGTGCTCCGGTCGGCTCATCTGCCAGAACGATCTGCGGCTTGATAATCAGCGCTCTTGCCACTGCCACACGTTGCTTCTGTCCACCAGACACTTCGTACGGGTACTTTTCCAGAATTTTTTCAATACCAAGATGCCTCGCGATCGGCGCAAGGCGCTGTTCCATTTCTTCATATCTTCTTCCGGACAGAACCAGTGGCAGAAAAATGTTATCTTTCAGTGTAAATGTATCTAACAAATGAAAATCCTGAAATACAAATCCAAGATTCTGACGACGAAATGCAGACATTTCCTTTTCCTTAATCGTACTTAAATCTCTTCCCTTTAAAATGACCTTGCCACTTGTCGGGCAGTCAAGCTGTGCCAGAATATTTAACAGGGTACTTTTACCAGAACCAGACTCTCCCATGATTGCCACATATTCTCCCGGCTCTACTGAAAAATTCACATCACGAAGTGCCTCTACTTTATTGCCCCCAAAACGAGTCGTATATATTTTCTTTACATTTTTCACTTCCAATAACGCCATATCAATTTCTCCTTCTTTTTCATTGTATAAAAACTGCTTTCAAAATCCTGCGGACATGTCTTTCACACGATTTTTTTAACTTCTTTACACAATCAATTATAAAAAAAGGAGAAATGCATTTCCATTGATTTTGGTTACATTTCCCCCTGCTAATCTTACAATCTTGTCACTATTTACTCTACCTGTAAATTTTCTTTCATCAGATACAATAACACCCGTGTTCCTTTTCCCAACTTAGATTCTACTCGGATCTGGCAACGGAGCTTCTCTATAATCTGCTTACATAAGTAAAGACCGATGCCTGTAGATTTCTTATCACTTCTTCCATTATACCCGGTAAATCCCTTTTCGAAAATACGCGGCAAGTCTTCTGAGCATATACCGATGCCTGTGTCCTCAATTACAAGCCAATCATCTTCCATATAAATAGAAATGCTTCCTTCGACTGTGTATTTCAATGCATTGGACAAAATCTGCTCCAGTACAAAAACGAGCCATTTTTCATCTGTCGTAACGATTACCCGAAGTGCTTCATAATGTAATGCCAATTTCTGCATGGCAAACATACGGGAATACTTCTTAAGTGCCTGTTTTACCAGATTGTCCAAAGCATATTCCTTCAGCATAAGATCTCCCGACATGTCCTCCATACGCACATAAGTCAGAACCATTTCCACATACTGTTCTGTCTTAAAAAGTTCTGTCTGCATATCCTGCAAAAGCTCATAAGTTCTGGCATCTTCCGTGTCGCCGGCTGCCTGCGCAAGCACTTTCATGGCAGCAATCGGTGTCTTGATCTGATGCGCCCACATACTGTAATAATCTTTCATTTCCTGGCGCCCAATCCGCTCCGCTGATTGCAGATCAGACATTTTCTTATACATATTTTGAATAATTGCCTGATACTCTAACTCGATATATGACCTTGTCGCCGGAAGATTTTCCGTCACCTCTTCCAAACGCTGCTTTGCCTCAATGACTGCCACACCCTTCTTATAATATTGGTTAAATTTGAAAATTCCATATCCAAGCAGCCAGATTGCGGAAAGAAAAAATGCATAGTTCACCGCATCAACTGGCAAGTTGCTCAGGCTGAAAATGACATAAAACACACCAATGAATCCAATATACAGGCAGATATCGCCTCTTTTTTCTTTCAAAAAACTCCCCAGCAGCTTTATCATTCCACAATATACCCAATTCCTTTCTTCGTCTGAATCCAATTTTCTGCTCCGATTTCTTCCAATTTCTTTCTAAGCCTCGCCACATTCACTGTCAATGTATTATCGTCAATGAACTCATCACTCTCCCACAACCTCGTAATCAGATTTTCCCTTGAAACAATCCGTCCTGAATTCTCCATCAGAAGCTTCAGAATCCGGAATTCATTTTTCGTAAGCTCCACCGACTGACTCCCACAGGTCACTGTCGCATCATTAACATTTAGCATCACTCCTGCATGCTCAAGTACGTCCATCGTCCCACGGAATGCATAAGCTCGCCGAAGCACCGCCTGCACCTTCGCCGTCACTACGCTAAGGTCAAATGGTTTCTCCACAAATTCATCTCCGCCCATATTCATGGCCATAACAATATTCATATTATCATTTGCCGATGATAAGAAGATAATCGGTACCTTTGAAATCTTGCGGATCTCCTGGCACCAGTGGAACCCATTAAACAATGGCAATACAATATCCAGGAGCACAAGCTGCGGCTCATACTCCCGGAAATCTTCCATCACATTCTTAAAATTCGTCACACAATGCACCTCATAATCCCATGTTCTTAAATGCTCCGCCAGCACATTTGCAATCGTCCGGTCGTCTTCTATAATTAAGATTTTATACATACATCCTCCTAAGTCACCCGTTTGGCAATAGTGTAACTGATTTTTTTCGATTTGTGTATAGTTCTCCTCAAATCTTACAAAAATTTAAGGTTCCATGTTAAGTCCAAATCTCCCAGCTGATATAAATCTTTCTTTTATTCTCTACTCCGCAAAGAATTTTGCTTTCACGTCTTCCACCGGCATTTCCTGGCCTGTAAACAAATGAAACGCCTCTGCCCCCTGCCACAGGAGCATACCTTTTCCACCGACCACGCATTTCACACCGGCTTCTTTCGCCTCGCGCATCATACGTGTCTCCTTCGGATTATAAATAATCTCCGCAACGACCAAATCTTCCCTATATACAGAAGTGTCCTGGATCATCGTCCCTTTCTCATTCGGTTTCATGCCCACATTTGTTGCATTTACAAGAATATCACTTTCTCCGATACTCTTATACAATGCTTTTTTATCTGCCATATCACAGATCTGTATCTTGCACTCTGGTGCAAATTCTAATATTTTCTTCGCAATCTTCTCAAGCTTTTCGAAGTTTGCTCCCTTTCGGTTAAACACATGAATCTTGGAAGCTCCGTCCAGTGCAAGCTGTACAAAAATTGCAGTTCCGGCTCCACCACCGCCCATAAGTGTAATTGTCTTATCTTTTACAGAGACGCCGTGTTCTGCAAGATTTTTCACAAATCCGACTCCGTCTGTATTGTGCCCAATTAGTTTTCCATTTTCATTCACTACCGTATTGGAAGCGCCCATGATCTGCGCTGCCGGAGACAACTCATCGACCTGTCTTGCAACTTCCATCTTGCATGGCATCGTCACATTAAAACCGCGGATCTTAAGAAGTCTCGCCGCATCCAGAAATTCTCCTACCTGATCTTCTTTTATCTCAAATGCCATGTAGGCATAATCAAGTCCTAATTTTTCAAAGCTGTAATTGTGCATTGCCGGAGAACCGGAATGTCCCACCGGAGAACCAATCAGTGCTAATAATGTCGTTGTTCCGCTAATTCTTTTTTCCATGTCATGTACCTCTTCCAGTCATTATATAATATTATCAATTATGTTCTAAAACAACTGATTTTCTGATTCCAATTATAACACACCGCTAAACTGACCGCACTCTTTAATTATCTTACATTCTCAGAGATTGCTTTACTTTATAAAAAGACAGCCACGACACATTTTGTGCGCCATGGCTGCCTTTTTCAATACCACCCTCATCTCATGATATTTTCTACTTTCAAGAATGCCTATACTGCCTGAATCTTTGCAATGTCCACCAGTGTCAGTTTCTGAATATCTGTATTCTCCAGACTGGTGATCAGTGCTTTTGCTGTATCGATAGCTGTCAGGACATTGACACCCGTCTCAATTGCACTTCTTCGAATTACGAAACCGTCTTTGGAGTGTTCTGCTCCCTGTGGCGGAGTATCAATAACAAGATCTATCTTATGTCCAAGGATCAGATCCATGAGGTTCGGTGTGCTCTGTTCAATCTTGTTGACTGCAATTGCTTTCACACCTGCTTCTGTAAGTGCTTCTGCTGTTCCTTTTGTCGCAAAAATCTTGTATCCGATCTTTTCAAAACGTTTACCGATTTCTACAGCCTCATCCTTATCCTCATCACGGACAGTCATAATCATATTGCTAAATTTCGGAAGTTTGATTCCTGCACCTAAGAATGCTTTATATAGCGCCTCGTCAAATGTCTTGGCAATTCCAAGGCACTCTCCTGTAGACTTCATTTCTGGTCCAAGGCTGATATCTGCATCACGGATCTTCTCGAAAGAGAATACCGGCATTTTAACTGCATAGTAATCTGCCTCCGGCTGTAGTCCCGGTGTATATCCAAGTTCTTTGATCTTGTGACCGATAATCACTTTTGTTGCCAGTGGAACAATTGGAATTCCAGTTACTTTACTAATGTATGGTACCGTACGGCTGGATCTTGGGTTTACCTCGATAACATAAACCTCTTCACCACACACAATGAACTGAATATTAATCAGTCCGATGACATGCAGGGATTTTGCAAGTCGTCTTGTATATTCTTCAATAGTACGTTTTGTCTTATCCGAAATACTCTTTGCAGGATATACAGAGATACTATCTCCGGAATGGATACCCGCACGCTCAATATGCTCCATGATACCTGGAATCAGGATATCTTCTCCGTCACATACGGCATCGACCTCAATCTCTTTTCCCTGTAAATATTTGTCTACCAGAATCGGGTGATCCTGCGCAATCTGATTGATGATTCCGATAAATTCCTCGATATCATTATCGTTAATAGCAATTTGCATACCTTGTCCGCCAAGCACATAGGACGGTCTTACCAGTACCGGATAGCCGAGTCTGTTCGCAACAGTCTTTGCCTCCTCAGCTGTAAATACAGTTCCACCAGTCGGTCTTGGAATTTGACATTTTTCCAGAATTTCATCAAATAATTCGCGGTCTTCGGCTGCATCTACATCTTCTGCCTTTGTACCAAGAATCGGCACTCCCATTTTCATCAATGCTTCTGTCAATTTAATTGCTGTCTGACCACCGAACTGAACAACTGCTCCGTCCGGCTTCTCCAGGTCTACAATGCTCTCTACATCTTCCGGTGTCAGCGGCTCGAAATAAAGCTTATCGGCAATATCGAAGTCCGTGCTGACTGTCTCCGGGTTATTATTGATGATAATTGTCTCGTATCCCTCTTTTGCAAATGCCCATGTACAGTGTACGGAACAGAAATCGAACTCGATTCCCTGTCCGATACGGATTGGACCAGAACCAAGGACAAGAACCTTTTTCTTACCGGAAGTCTCTTCTACTTCATTTTCACTTCCAAATACAGAGTAATAATACGGTGTTTCTGCCGCAAACTCAGCGGCACAGGTATCTACCATTTTGTAAGATGCGGTAATACCGTATACCATTCTAAGATCATGCACCTGTCTTTCTGTAAGACCTGTCAGTCTTGCGATAACCTCGTCCGGGAACTCCAGGCGTTTTGCTTCTTTTAATAATTCCTTTTCAATTCCACCACGTCCGGATGCTACTCTTGGCGCGCATGCACGCAGAGACTGCTCCATCTCTACCAGGTTTGCAATCTTATCGATAAACCAAATATCAATCTTTGTAATCTTATGTATTTCTGTATAAGGAATTCCTCTTCTAACTGCCTCTGCAATCTTCCAGATTCTCTGATCATCTACTACGTCCAATGCGTTCATCAGTTCTTCTCTGGAAAGATGACTGAAATCATAGGACATAAGACTGTCCACATGCTGTTCCAGAGATCGGATTGCTTTCATAAGCGCTCCCTCAAAATTATCACAAATACTCATGACCTCTCCGGTCGCCTTCATCTGTGTAGTCAGCGTACGTTTTGCACTGATAAATTTATCAAATGGAAGTCTCGGAATCTTAACAACACAATAATCAAGCATCGGTTCAAAACTTGCATATGTCTTCTTTGTAACTGCATTTTTAATCTCATCAAGTGTATATCCAAGCGCAATCTTTGCTGCTACTTTTGCAATTGGATAACCCGTAGCTTTTGATGCGAGCGCAGAAGAACGGCTGACACGTGGATTTACTTCAATAACACAATATTCAAATGATTCCGGATTCAGGGCATACTGTACGTTGCAGCCTCCTGTAATATTAAGCTCACTAATGATATTGAGGGCTGATGTACGGAGCATCTGATATTCTTTATCGCCCAGCGTCTGAGACGGTGCTACAACAATACTGTCTCCGGTATGTACACCAACCGGATCAATATTTTCCATATTACAAACCGTGATACAATTTCCTGCTGCATCACGCATTACCTCATATTCAATCTCTTTCCATCCTGCGATACAACGTTCAACAAGTACCTGACCCACACGGGAAAGACGAAGCCCATTTTCAAGAATCTCTACAAGCTGACGTCTGTCATGTGCAATTCCACCACCGCTTCCGCCAAGAGTGTATGCCGGACGAAGAACGACCGGATATCCAATCTTTTCTGCAAATTCGATTCCGTCCTCTACGCTCTCAACTACAAGTGATGCTGCACATGGTTCGCCAATTTTTTCCATTGTTGATTTAAATTCCAGACGATCCTCTGCCTTCTTAATTGTCTGAGCTGTTGTTCCGATCAAGCGGACATTATGTTCTTTGAAAAACCCCCGCTCTTCCAATTCCATAGCAAGATTCAGCGCTGCCTGTCCTCCCAGAGTCGGCAGGACACTGTCTGGCTTCTCTTTCATAATAAGCTGTTCAACAACTTCTACCGTCAATGGCTCTATGTATACTTTATCAGCAATATCCTTGTCCGTCATAATAGTCGCAGGATTTGAATTCAACAGCACAACTTCCAGTCCTTCTTCTTTCAATGAACGACATGCCTGTGTACCCGCATAGTCAAACTCTGCTGCCTGACCAATGACGATAGGACCAGATCCAATTACAAGTACTTTCTTAATTTCTTTATTTCTTGGCATCTTATTTGTCCCCCTTCATCATCTCAATAAATCTGTCAAACAGGAATGTAGAATCCTGTGGCCCCGGGCATGCTTCCGGGTGGAACTGTACAGTGTATATCTTCTTGCCTATGTAATTCAATCCTTCGTTTGTTCCATCATTGACATTGATAAATGCTTCTTCTGCAACATTCTTATCCATAGTATTATAATCAACCGCATATCCGTGATTCTGCGAGGAAATGTAAACGCGTCCCGTAGACAGATCTTTTACAGGGTGATTGCCACCTCTGTGACCATATTTTAATTTATATGTCTTTGCACCATATGCAAGAGCCATCAACTGATGTCCCAGACAAATTGCAAATATTGGAATGTCTGTCTCTGATAATTTTCGGATCTCTTCTATAATAGAAACACAAGTTTCCGGATCTCCAGGACCATTGGATAACATGATTCCGTCCGGATTAGATTTTATGATTTCTTCTGCTTTTGTGTCTGCCGGATAGACAGTCACTTCACAGCCTCTTTGAATTAAAGATTTTGAAATATTATTCTTTGCTCCAAAATCCATAAGTGCCACTTTAAATTTTTCTCCTGGAAAAACATGTTTCTCATCGCAGGTCACCTTTGATACAACATCTCCAACGGTGTACGCCTTAAGTTTTGGAATGATTTCATCTAAATTATAATTCTCATTTGTAGTAATCATACCATTCATGGTTCCCTTTTCCCTGAGAATCTTCGTCAATGCTCTTGTATCCACGCCTTCAATTCCTGGAATGTCCTGTGCAGCAAGGAAATCCTGAATTGTACCGTTGCATCTAAAATTACTTGGCATTCTGGATAATTCTCTTACAATATATCCGTCCGGCCATGCTTTCTTTGACTCCATATCTGGTGTGATTCCATAGTTTCCTATCAGTGGATAAGTCATCACAACGGCCTGTCCGGCATATGAAGGGTCTGTCAGCACCTCCAGATAACCGGTCATTGACGTATTAAAAACAATCTCACTGATCATATCCCTCGTCGCCCCGATACTTTTTCCCGCAAAGACTGTCCCGTCTTCTAGAATTAGAAATGCTTTCATATATTCACCCTTATCCTTTCTGTTACTTCTAGTCTGCTCTAAAGCTTCCCAAATTGTTAAAAGTATACTATACTTATTATCCTTTTTCAACCCAAAAAAGTATTTTTTTTACAGTTTTTTATCTACTTTCGACAAAATCATTAAAATAGCCGCTAATTTTAATGTGTTTTATTTTACGTCAAAAAATTGCTTTTTTCGTCAATATGCCTGTTATATTGGTTTTATCCATACTTTTTCGTTTAAAATCCGGTTGATATTTTTAGCATTTAGGATGAGATATATTTCAATTCTTTTTTTAAGAATATTTCCAGAAAATTGTAATTTTATTCATTTTTTTGTCATCTATGTAACTGTAGGAGACTTCTGTCAAATGATACCACTGCGCCAGATTCTGTGCAGCACGCTTCACCTCGTTATTTAAAATGTCTTCTTTTGCAGTTTTATAAACTGATTCATCGGAATATTTCAGTACAACTTTCGTCTCTCTCGCCGAAATCACCTGGTTCATTGCTTTAAGCGCCGTCTGACCATCATATTCTGTATAATACATTCCATTAACTACATAATAATTCAAATCCATCTTCGTACAATCCGGAAGTTCTACTTCCAAATCCGGCGTATGAGTCCGAAACAACTCATCATCATCACAAAGCATATAATCGTAGCTGATATTGTCACGAATTTCGTCATCCATTACATTTTCAGCCTCCTCTTCCGACTCCTGGAAAATTGGATCTCCCCACGTCACATCCACATAATAATAATCGCCGTCACATTTCACCAAATTCCATGCATGAGGGATCTTATGGCCATCACCATCACTGAAAGATTCTGTCACCTCCCCAGTAACATAAGTGCAGAACAGCCCCTGCTTCTCCATGAGATACTGCATTGCTTTAGAATAACCGGCACACACTGACTTTTTTCCAATAAATACACTGCAAATATTTTGGTTATCTTCTGCTGCATCATCATAATCCACCTGATTCACAATATACTCATAATCATAAAGAATCTTCTCATAATCCGAAGCATTTTCACTGATACCGGATAGACACTCCGACACCTCCATGTCAATCTGTGTCTTCTTTTTTTCACATTCTTCTTTCGTATACAAATATCCCGGCATCACAGACGTATAATTCTGAAATCCAGAATAGGCTGTGGAAGAAGCTGTCCCATCGCTCCAGAAAATCTCCGGATAATCATTCAACACATAAACAAGAAGTTCATTAACACGTTCCGGCTTCTGGCTGTGCACATAAATTTGCTCTACATGATCCAAAAGCCCCTGCAAAAGCTCCTGATACACTGTCTGCTCTTCTTCACTTAGCTGCTGATAATAAAATTTACCGTCCATTCCTCCGATTTCTTCTGAAACATGCTGATATGTCACCGGCTCCTGACCAATTAATTTCAGCATGACATCTTTTATATTGCCATATTCCCTGTATTGATATACTCCACAGACAATCAAAACTCCCATTACTAAAATCAGGAATCCCAAACCTCTATGGCGTCTTCTTTTCTTCTTTTTTTCCATCTATAATCCTTTCTTCACATCTCACACATTTTCTTTCTCTATCATACAATAAAAGTAATCTAGTTTCTATGAGGTATTTTTTATTATGAGCATTTTTCATATAACCGACACGCCGGATTGGGGGCAGTTGAAAATAAATCTGACTTCCAGGATTCATGCACATCCTATTGAAAATGCACGTATTTCGATTTCATACACTGGAGTCCCTGATGAGACATTGGAAGAGTTGACTACAGATTCTTCCGGTCAAACCGACACCATTAATCTTCCTGCACCTCCAATTGAATACAGCTTAGATGAAACAAACGAATTGCAGCCCTATTCTGAATATACAATTTCTGTGGAAGCAGCAGGCTATGAATCTATCCAGATTGCAGGTGCTGAGATTCTATCCACAGTCACAGCTATCCAGAATATTTCCATGCGTCCGCTCATTCCTGACACAAATCAAAATTCTATTTATGTGATACCTGCACATACATTATATGGAAATTACCCGGCGAAAATACCGGAGGAAGAAATCAAACCATTAACCGAAAGCGGTGAAATTGTCTTAAGCCGGGTCGTTATTCCCGAATACATCGTTGTTCATGATGGAAGTCCGAGAGACTCCACCGCTAAAAATTATTATGTCCGTTACAAAGATTACATCAAAAATGTGGCATCCAGTGAAATCTATGCAACCTGGCCCACCAATACGATTCGCGCAAATGTACTGGCAATTATGTCCTTTACATTAAATCGGGTCTATACAGAATGGTACCGGAACCAGGGCTATGATTTTACTATTACATCTTCCACTGCATTTGACCACAAATGGATTCCTGAACGGAATATTTACGATTCTATTTCAATCATCGTAGATGAATTATTTGCCGACTATCTTGCAAGACCAAATGTAAGACAGCCGATACTTACACAGTATTGCGATGGAAGACAGGTTCAATGTCCAAATTGGATGACACAGTGGGGCTCAAAGACCTTAGGTGATCAAGGCTATACTCCCATACAAATTCTGCGTTACTACTACGGTGATGACATGTATATTAACACTGCCAGTGCAATTTCCGGTATTCCATCGTCCTGGCCAGGTTACGACTTAAGTATCGGTTCCACCGGTGACAAGGTACGCCAGATGCAGGAACAACTCCTTGTTATATCTGATGCCTATCCAGCAATTCCTAAGATTGATGCAGATGGAATCTTCGGTCCTGCCACTGAAGCTGCTGTACGAAAATTTCAGTTAATCTTCGGTCTTCCAGTGACTGGAATTGTTGATTATAAAACATGGTATAAAATCTCAGAAATATATGTTGGAGTATCTAGAATTGCAGAATTAAATTAGCTAAGATGGTTAAATACATCACCAAAGAATAAAATATATTGAGATGACTTAGGAACTATATCAGCTGATATAGCCTCCGGCAGGATTGCGGAGGTGCGCAGTAGAAGTATGTCATGCAATTGCATGACATACTTCTACTGCGCAC
>NZ_JAJCNF010000030.1:0-34438 GCF_020560945.1 Dorea sp. 210702-DFI.3.125 | reverse complement strand
AAAGAAGTGTCAAAGCCTCAATAATTACAATTTTATCCTTAACTTAATGACATTGAAACGTCAAAGTACTACGTCCCCATTAGTGATTAACGGTGTCCCTTTTTTTATATTTGTGATATACTGGAGGCAAATATTAGCTGGAAGGACTAGATTATGAAACCTGTAGTAGTAAGAAATGTTGCAATTGGTGAGGCTATTCCGAAAATCTGTGTACCGATTGTTGGTAAGATGATAGATGAGATTTTGAATCAGGCGAAGCATATCTGTGAGATAGGAGCAGATGTAGTGGAGTGGCGTGTGGACTGGTTCGAGGAAGTGAATAATTACGAAAGTGTGGAAAATGCTGCGAAGCAGTTGAGAGATATTCTTGGAGAGACACCGATTCTTTTTACATTTCGCACCGCGAAGGAAGGTGGCGAGCGCGCGATAGAACCAGATGAATATGTAGAGCTGAATGAAAAAATTGCGAAAAGCGGGTATGTGGACCTTGTGGATGTAGAAGCATTTATCGGGGATACATATGTGGAAAAAGTTGTAAAAACGTCGCATGAATGTGGAGTAAAGGTAATTGCTTCTAATCATGATTTTAGGAAGACACCTCCGAAAGCAGAATTAATTTCACGTATGCGAAAAATGCAGGAACTTGGAGCTGATATTTCAAAGATTGCGGTGATGCCGCAGAGCACAGAAGATGTTCTGACACTTTTGTCTGCTACGGAAGAAATGAGACGATGCTATGCAGACCGCCCGGTTATTACAATGTCTATGGCAGGAACTGGGGTAGTAAGCCGCATGTGTGGGGAAGTCTTTGGCTCAGCACTTACATTTGGTGCGGCGGGAAAAGTATCTGCACCGGGACAGATTGATGTGGAAGAATTAAGAACGGTACTTGGAATCATACACAAGAGTTTATAATAAGTATGAATTATTTTTGGTTAAAGCATAGACTTGATAAGAAAGGACTTGAATTCGATTATGCAGATTAGTGTATTGCTTGCAGAACAGATTGCCGAATTATTTCTCATGATTCTCATGGGATATGTGATAGTGAAGCTGGGACTTGTAACGGACGATGACAGCAAAATTTTGTCGAAAATTGTCTTATATATTGTGATTCCGTGTGTTATGATCAATGCATTTCAGATAGATTATACGCCGGATAAAGTACAAGGTATGTTTCTTGCGCTGGTTACTTCGATAGTTTTGCAAGTCTTATTATTGATAGCAGTATGGATTATGGGAAAAATATTTTATCTGGATGAAGTGGAGGTCGCTTCTATATACTACTCTAATTCCGGAAATCTGATTGTACCGATTGTGGCTTATGTACTGGGGGACGAGTGGGTCGTATACGGGTGTGTATTCATGGCTGTGCAGTTGATTTTTATGTGGACACATGGAAAATATATTATCAGTTCAGGGGATAGGATTGACTGGAAAAAGATTGTGCTTAACATCAATATGATTGCAATTTTCATAGGAGCGGTTTTGTTTTTGCTGAAGATTCATTTGCCGGTGATTGTAGATGATACACTTCGTGCAGTGGGAAGCACGATTGGGCCGGTAAGTATGATTGTAACCGGTATGTTGATTGCTGGTATGAACCTTCGGGATATATTTACAAATCGAAGAGTATACGCAGTTACATTTCTAAGATTGTTGCTTGTGCCGGTGCTGGCACTGATTATTCTGAAAATCAGTGGTCTGGTTACATGGCATCCACAAGGTGAGAAAATTCTGCTTGTTATATTCCTTGCTGTTATTACGCCGTCAGCATCAACTATTACACAGATGTGCCAGGTATACGGCGGGAATTCAAAATATAGTAGTGCAATTAATGTTATGACAACGTTACTTGCGATTGTGACGATGCCGATTATGGTATTACTATATGAGAAAATTATATGATTTCATATTTTGAACACATTTCAGAGATATTTCAAACACATTTTTTGGTACTTTAAATTGTCGCTGTGGCGTACGCTGCTGTATGCTTAGATCAATCTGTCTTTTATATCAGCAAAATTAATCTCCAGTTTTCCATCATAAATCATAACAGGGATAATATCATCAAATGTATACATATGAGGATAATCGTCGCCTTCAAAGTAGTAGCACAGTACAGTTTCACGCTTCGGATCTACAATCCAGTATTCCCGGACACCGGCGTTCTGGTATTTGGAAACTTTCTTTATGTAATCACGGCTGCGGCTGGAAGGAGACACAATCTCAATACAGAAGTCCGGTGCGCCGTAGACTCCTTTCTCCACGAGCCGGTCGAGCTGGCAGATTACGGAAATATCCGGCTGGATCATCGTGCGGTTATCGCAGTCGAGCTGGACATCAAGTGGCGCTGGAAGGACTTTACATGGGCCTTTATTTTTGCGAATATAAAAACCGATGTCCATTAATAGTTCGCTGATAAGTTCCTGATGTACAGAGCGGGGCGCTTCCAGAAAAATCAGATGCCCGTCGATGAGTTCGGCTCGAACGTCGTCCGGGAGGGCATAGTAGTCGTCCAGAGTGTATTCGCCCTGTTTCTTATCGGAAGAAACAGTATAGGCTGCAGCGGTCTCTCTGATTCCATCGATACCGGAATCGATATCTCTAAAAAGGACATCATTCAGTGCCTTCAATGTTGCATAGCGTGGAGATTTTGTCTCGCCATTCAGAATCTTGTTGATGGTACCTGTCGGTATGCCGGACAGTCTGGAAAGCTGTTCTGTTGTAATACCAAGTTCGTTTTTTCTTTCTTTGAATTCTTCCCCTAATGACTTCATAACAGCGCCTCCTTGAAATATTTTGTTAAAATTAGTATATCTATAAAACGGGTGAAAGTCAATGATGAATATCCGAAAATTAAAAAATAACCGTAAACGGTTAAAAACTATTAAAATAACTTGACTGGGAGGCATGGAATAGACTATGATAATGAAAAAGAAAAGATGAGAGGACTGGGGAAATTATGAAAAAGAGTAATCCAAAGGCACTTATGCCAATTGGTGTATTTTTGGTTTTGTATCTGGGGCTTGGAATTGTTTTTGAATACGTGATGAAGATACCGATGGGATTTTACAACATTCCAATTGTACTTGCATTTATGGTGGCAATTTTAGTGGCCTGTTTTCAAAACAGGGAAGTCAGTTTTGATGATAAATTGTCCATCATGGCGCAGGGACTGGCAGATAAGAATATTATTACAATGTTGTTGATATTCCTTGTGGCGGGGAGCTTTGTTGGAGTTGTGGGAAGAAGCAGTGCAGAGAGTGTGGCATATTTCATGCTTTCACTGATTCCGGCCAAGTTTTCCGTGGCGGTGTTATTTGTAGTTGCGTGTTTTGTATCAACAGCTATGGGAACTTCAGTCGGAACAATTACATTGATTGCCCCGATCGCAGCGGCAGTTTCTGATGCTTCAGGATTTGATCTGGCGCTCTGCATCGGTTCGGTCATGGGTGGTGCTATGTTTGGGGACAATCTTTCTTTTATATCAGACACGACGATTGCGGCGTGCAACGGACAGGGCTGTCCGATGAAGGATAAATTCCGGGAGAATTTCTGGATTGCATTTCCTGCAGCATTGGTAACGTTAGGTCTGATACTTGTATTGTCATTGCGCACGGATCTTGGCGGGGCAGTGAACCATGAGTATCATCTGATTCAGATGGTTCCATATATTTTAGTACTGATTGGCGGTATTATCGGAATCAATGTATTTCTCGTACTTTTGATTGGTATTTTCTCTGGAATTGTAATTATGCTTGCGACAGGACAGACAAGTTTTGTGGATTTGATCAGCAGCATGGGATCTGGAATTTCCGGAATGTTTGAGACTTGTATGGTAGCGGTACTGGTAGCAGCATTGTGTGCGTTGATTCGCGAGTATGGCGGCTTTGAGGCGCTGCTGTCTGTGATACGCAGGATATTTCGTGGACGAAAGGGCGGTCAGTTTGGCATGGGGCTTTTAGTAGCTGCAATGGATATCGCAACGGCGAATAACACGGTGGCTATTGTCATGGCAAATCCAATTGCAGTGGAGATGTCTGAAGAATATGGAATTACACACAGCAAAGCAGCATCACTGTTGGATACATTTTCCTGTATTTCACAGGGAGTCATTCCTTATGGTGCGCAGATGTTGGTGGCATTGTCTGCAATTCACGAGATGGGGCATGAACTTTCAGCATTTGATGTAATACCGAAGTTGTTCTATCCGGGATTATTGTTAGTCAGTTCGCTGATATTTATTTTTATAATTCCTCAGAAGAAAGTTTCATAAGTGGATAAAAACTGATTTTGCCGAATAACTTTTGGAAAAATTGACAATGACATTTATTTCTTATATAATGATAACCTATTGAAATGGTAAGAAAAGGGGACTGCAACAGATGTTAAATCAGTTTTCAAGAACACAGTTATTGCTAGGAAAAGAAGCAATGGATAAATTAAAGAATTCCAGAGTCGCAGTGTTTGGTATTGGCGGAGTCGGTGGATATGTGTGTGAGGCTCTTGTAAGAAGCGGAGTCGGTCATTTTGATTTGATTGATGATGATAAGGTGTGCCTGACGAATTTGAACCGTCAGATTATTGCTACGAGAAAGACTGTTGGACAGTATAAAACAGATGTGATGAAGGAGAGAATGTTGGACATCAATCCAGATATTGAAGTAAATGTTCACAAATGTTTTTTCCTTCCGGAGAATGCAGAGGAGTTTCCGTTTGCTCAGTATGATTACGTGGTTGATGCGGTAGATACGGTGACTGCCAAAATTGAACTTGTTATGAAAGCAAAAGAGATGAAAGTGCCGATTATCAGTAGTATGGGAGCTGGTAATAAACTTGATCCAAGTGCATTTCGTGTGGCAGATATTTACAAGACAAAGATGTGTCCACTTGCGAAGGTTATGCGCCGTGAGTTAAAACAGCGTGGCGTGAAGAAATTGAAAGTGGTATATTCCGAGGAGAAGCCAACGAGACCACTGGAGGATATGGCTATCAGCTGCAGAAATCACTGCATCTGCCCTCCGGGTGCAAAACACAAATGCACAGAGAGGCGTGACATTCCAGGAAGTGTGGCATTTGTACCATCAGTCGTTGGATTAATCATTGCCGGAGAGGTCATTAAGGATCTGACTGTAGAGGAGCGCGCAATTTATTTTAACTAGACAAGACGATCGAAGATAACAAAAAACTTGAACTGTGTGGTCAGTCAGAAGTGGAATATCTTCTGAAGGGGCACACAGTTTTGGATTAAGGACTTGAAATATCAAGATGGGATTACTTATATTCCACTTTATATGACAATGTTGTTATGAAACAGATATTTAGAAAGCGAGGTACTTTTTATGGAATTACAGACAGCATTTGAAACGAGACGGAGCATCAGACATTATGATGCTGAGAAGAAAGTAACGAAAGAGCAGGTGGAGACTTTGATCAAGGCAGCAAGTCTTGCACCGTCATGGAAAAATACACAGACTTCCAGATATTACTGTGTATTATCCGAGGACAAGGTTGCAGAATTCAGTCAAAAATGTCTGCCGGAATTCAATCAGAAAAATTCAGCAGGTGCAGGCGCGTTAATCGTTACAACATTTGTAAAAGGACTCGTTGGATTTGATAATGATGGAAATCCGGTAAATGAAGCTGGAGACGGCTGGGGATACTATGATCTTGGACTGCAGAATGAGAATCTGCTTCTCAAGGCAACAGAGCTTGGGCTTGACACATTAGTCATGGGAATCCGGGACGGCGAAGCTATTCGTGAGATGCTTAATATTCCTGAGACAGAAAATGTAGTTGCAGTCATCGCGGTTGGTTACAAAGCAAAAGAAGCCAATATGCCAAAAAGAAAAGAATTAGAAGAAATCGCAAAATTCTTCTAAAGAACATAGTAGAATATAACATATAAGCATCCCGCCTAGAACAGAAACCCTGGGTGGGGATATTTTTACGTGAATTCAAATTGAATTAGAATGTTTTCACGTAAAAACAACCTTATTTTTCTTTGCTCTCGAAATGTTCTAAAAATTTAGCATAGGAATATTTAAAAGAAGATTATTTCGAAAAAGAGTTTTACGAAAGTATGCCGTAAACTACCGCATGAAATACGGAAGACTGGGATTTCAGATGATAGGAAGAGGTTGAAATTTTACGAGCATAATTAAGAGGAGTTACACACTGTTTGAACCTGTTTTTTAGGTGAGTTTGTGTAACTCCTCTTTAATAAATGGCGTAGTAAAATTTCAAAACCTCAACGTGTCAGAAATCCCAGTCTTCCATATTTATTGTAAGTTTAGAACAATCCTGTAATCTTTCCTTCTGCGTCGACATCAATTCTTTCAGCAGCCGGTACTTTTGGAAGTCCTGGCATGGTCATGATATCTCCGGTCAATGCTACGATGAATCCGGCTCCTGCAGAAATCTTTAAGTTTCTTACAGTAACGTCGAAATCTGTCGGTGCACCGAGTTTAGTGGCATCATCTGTTAAACTGTATTGAGTCTTTGCCATACAGATCGGAGCATTTTCAAATCCAAGGTCAGAGAGCTGTTTTGCCTGTTTCTGGGCAGCAGGTGTCAGGACAGCTTTTCTTCCACCGTAAACTTTCTGTACGATCTGGTCTAATTTCTCCTGGATCGTTGTATCCTCCTCATAGCAGTAGTGAAAGTCATTTGGCTCATCACATAAGCGGATCACTTCTTCTGCTAGCTTAAGACCACCTTCGCCGCCTTTTGCCCATACCTCAGAGAGAGCAACGTTGACGCCAACTTCTTTACATTTTGCTTCTACAAGATCAAGCTCAGCCTTTGTGTCTGTTGGGAATGCATTGATTGCAACAACACAAGGAAGTCCGTATACATTTTTAATATTATTTACATGTTTCATCAGGTTCGGGATACCTTTTTTCAGAGCCTCTAAGTTCTCTTGGTTCAGATCCGCTTTTGCAACGCCGCCGTTGTATTTCAGAGCGCGTACTGTTGCTACGATAACAACTGCATTTGGCTTCAAGCCAGCCATGCGGCACTTGATATCCAGGAATTTCTCAGCACCGAGATCAGCGCCAAATCCGGCTTCTGTGATGGCGTAATCAGCGAGGTTCAGAGCCATCTTTGTAGCTGTTACAGAGTTACAGCCGTGTGCGATATTTGCAAATGGTCCACCGTGAATAATCGCCGGAGTGTGCTCCAGTGTCTGAACAAGGTTCGGCTTCAAAGCATCTTTTAACAGTGCGCACATAGCTCCTTCTGCGTGAAGGTCGTGAGCGGTTACTGGTTTTTGCTCAGAAATCTTTCCATATGTATAACCAACAATGATGCGGCCAAGTCTTTCTTTCAAATCTGTAATGTCTTTAGACAGACACAGAACAGCCATGATTTCGGAAGCAACAGTGATGTCATATCCGTCCTCTCTTGGTACGCCATTGATTCTTCCACCAAGTCCGTCTGTTACAAAACGAAGCTGGCGGTCATTCATGTCAACACAGCGTTTCCATACAATTTTACGTGGGTCGATATTTAATTCATTTCCCTGGTAAATATGGTTGTCGATGAGGGCTGCTAATAAGTTGTTGGCAGCTCCAATTGCGTGAAAGTCACCGGTGAAGTGAAGGTTGATATCCTCCATTGGTACAACCTGCGCATATCCGCCACCGGCAGCACCGCCTTTGATTCCGAATACAGGTCCAAGAGAAGGCTCGCGAAGTGCGACCATAACCTTTTTATTCAGACGTTGCATTGCATCAGCAAGTCCGACAGTTGTGGTTGTCTTTCCTTCTCCGGCAGGTGTCGGGTTGATTGCTGTGACAAGAATTAATTTGCCATCTTTGTTCTGGGATTTTTTTAAGAAATTGTAGTCAATCTTTGCTTTGTATTTGCCATATTGCTCTAAGTATTCGTCCGGGATTCCGGCTTTCTCTGCAATGGCAGTGATTGGTTCCATTGTACACTCCTGTGCGATCTCGATATCAGTTTTCATCTTCATTTCCTCCCTGGTTTAATGCAAGCCTCACGTCGTTAGATAAGTACATGCCAGGCAGATGCCCATGCATGTGTAAACACATGCATGGGCTATGGCTTATCCCCCTGGCATTAATAAAAAAGGACAACATCTATCGTTAGGATAAATGTTGCCCAGACGGTCGGCTTAATACGACTTCTGATTCCTCTGTGGTACTCCACAATTATCCGTCAGTCATCAGAATGCTTAGTAATATCTTATGGTATCCGGAACTAAAAGTCAATGAAAAAATGAACTTCGTTGATATTTATAAGGTAAAATGTTACAATAGTTAGGCAATTTTAAAGTAAATTTTTGAGAAACCAACGACAGGAGGGCATGTGATGACATTACAGCAGTTAAGGTATGTGACGACCGTTGCGGAGACAGGCACTATGAGCGAAGCAGCCCGTCGTCTTTTTGTTTCTCAGCCAGGACTCACAAAAGCAATTAGAGAACTGGAACAAGAGATGGGAATTATCATTTTTGACAGGACGAATAAGGGAATCGAAGTGTCAAAGGATGGAGCGATATTTTTAGGATATGCAAGGCAGGTGCTGGAGCAGGCATCACTTTTGGAAGAGCGCTATAAGCTTCAGGCAGGAGGCAAGAAAGAATTTAGTGTCTCTACACAACATTATTCTTTCGCAGTCAATGCATTTGTTGACCTAATCAAAGAATTTGGCGGGGACAATTATGATTTTTCTCTTCGAGAGACACAGACATATGAGATCATCGATGATGTGGCGAAGATGAGAAGTGAGATTGGAATTTTGTATCTGAACGATTTTAACCGGACCGTATTAAAGAAGATCATCAAGGCAAATGATCTGGAATTTGAGACTTTATTTACGGCCAAACCACACATTTTCGTCAGTACTTCAAATCCGTTGGCAAAAAAAGAATCTGTAACGATGGAAGATTTAAAGACATACCCATATCTGTCTTTTGAGCAGGGAGAACACAACTCTTTTTACTTTTCAGAGGAAATATTCAGTACTACAGAGCGTGCGAAGAATATCCGTGTACGTGACCGCGCGACACTTTTTAATTTACTGATTGGACTGAATGGATATACGGTGTGTAGTGGAGTCATTGATGAGGAACTGAACGGAGCGAATATTGTGGCAGTACCTTTAAAAGAAGAAGGAGATATGGAGATTGGAATTCTGACGCACCACAGAATTCGTGGGAGCCGGATGAGTGAATTTTATATTCAGGCTCTGCGAAAATATATCAGCTGGAAGAATGCCGAGGCATTCTTGATATAAAATTTATATACCGGCAAAACGGTGAAATTGACTTTTGACATGTGCATCTATATAATAGGAAACTGAAAATACAAAGGATGAGTAGAGGTGTTACGCATGGTCGGTAAGAATTTTTCGGGAAAGCAGATGTCAGAGGCATTTATAAACAGCGCATTTCTGGCGTTATCAGGAGGTTTTCAGGACGCTTATACATATAATACGAGAAATGAAGTTTTTTCCAACGCACAGACAGGAAACGTAGTATTGATGAGTCAGCATTTTATGACCGGAGACTGGAAGGCCGGAGTACGATATTTGCTGCCTCTTATAGCATTTGTTCTTGGAGTTTTCGTGGCAGATCAGATTCAGATGCGGTATAAATATGCCAGACGGCTTCACTGGAGGCAGGGGATTCTGCTTGCAGAGATCGTCATATTATTTGTCGTAGGATTTATTCCACACAGTCTGAATATGACAGCGACGATTTTTGTGTCCTTTGCCTGTGCGATGCAGGTGCAGACATTCCGGAAGATGGGTGGTTATTCCTATGCAAGTACCATGTGCATCGGTAACTTAAGAAGTGGAACGGCAGCGTTTTCTCATTATCTTCAGGATAGAAAAACAGAGCAGTTAAAGCAGGCCGCTTATTATTTTGGAATTATCTTTTTATTTGCGATCGGAGCAGGACTTGGCGGCAACTTGACAGAACATTTTGGAATCCATATGATCTGGATTTCCTGTATTCTTCTGGGACTCAGCTTTTTATTAATGTTTGAGAATGAGTGATAAAAATGAATATAACAGAGTTAAGATATATCATTGAAATTGCACAGTGTGGTTCGGTGAGCGCGGCATCCAAGCGTTTGTATGTTGCACAGCCGAACATCAGTAAGGCAATCCGGAGTCTGGAAGAGGAATATCAGATCCAGCTCTTCGTGCGGACAGCGAGGGGAATGGTTCCTACCAGGGAAGGGCAGCAGTTTATTGCGCAGGCGAGACGGGTCATTCAGGAAATTGAAGGGTTGAACCGTAAATTCCCGGGAAATAAAAAAGGGACTGATGTAGAGATGAAAATTTCTATACCAAGAGCCAGCTATGCATCTTATGCATTTGGAAAGTATGTAGAGAAGGTGAGAGATGCAGAAGAGCTGAGACTGCATATCCGGGAGTGCAATTCTGTCCAAGCGCTGGACAATCTTACAAAGAAGCATTACAATCTTGCGCTGATCCGGATGGAAGACAAATATGAAGAATATTACTATTCCATTATTCATTTAAGAGGTCTGGAATATGAAAAAATCATGGATTTCCAGTATCGTCTTGTTGTTAATGAGAATGATCCGCTGGCAACGAAAAAACTGAATGGATATGAAGATCTGGAACCTTATATTGAGCTGATACACGGAGATTCCAGACTGCCGAACGGGGAGTATCTGGACATTAAGGAAACGCCGGAGAATCAGAATGCACACAGACGGATTCATGTATATGAGCGTGGCAATCAGTTTATGCTTCTGAAAGATATACCGGGAACCTATATGTGGGTGTCACCGATTCCGGAAGAACTTCTCCGAAGAAATGGACTGGCACAGCGTAAGATAGAATGGCAGCAGCGGCGGATGAAAGATGTTATGGTATATCCGGGCAGAAAGTTTCTGAGTGAAGATGAACGGGAGTTTATCCGGCAGCTGAAGAAAGAAGCAATAGAAGTCTCAAAATAGCGAGGCTTCTTTTTTTGATCTTTAAAGTTACTTGAAACTAATAAATATATGCAAAAGTATATAGCACTCATGCTTTATTGATATTTTCATGGCAATAAAAATTGAGATAAAATAGAAATAGAATAAATTTGATTCATGAGGAGGTTTTTTATGTTAGACGCATCTTATTACGAGAAGACAGATGAGATTATTGCCTGTCACACGCGTGAAGAGCGGTCGCTGATTCCGATTATCCAGGATATTCAGGAGGAATACCGCTATCTTCCACCGGAATTATTAAGTTATGTGGCCGGAAAAATTGGCATTTCAGAAGCAAAGGCTTTCAGCGTTGCAAGTTTTTATGAGAACTTCTCGTTTGAAGCAAAGGGCAAATATGTTATTAAAGTCTGTGATGGTACGGCCTGTCATGTGCGTAAATCAATTCCGATACTGGAAGGATTATATAAAGAGCTGGGGCTTAATAAAGATAAACACACAACAGATGATCAGTTATTTACAGTAGAGACCGTTTCCTGTCTTGGCGCATGCGGACTTGCACCGGCAGTCATGATCAATGACGAGGTGTATGGTAAGATGACACCGGAAAAAATGAGTGAATTAATCAAAAAACTGCGGGAGGAATAACAGATGAAACTGGAAAACAGAACACAACTTACACTCCTGCGTGAACAATGCCAGGAGAAGAGAAATAAAGAAACATGTAAGATACTGGTCTGTGGAGGGACCGGATGTCTTGCAGGTGGTTCTGACAAAATCTTTGACAGATTCAGTGAACTGACAGCGGGTATGGATCATGTTGAGGTCAGAATCGGAGCAGAGATTGCACATGGAGAACATGTCGGCGTTAAGAAAAGTGGATGTCATGGCTTTTGCGAGATGGGTCCGCTTGTCAGAATTGAACCTTATAATTATCTCTACTTAAAAGTAAAGCTGGAAGACTGTGAAGAAATCTTTGAAAAGACAGTCCTCCATGGAGAGCCAGTCACACGTCTGATGTACAAGCAGGATAATGAGGTCTATCAGACTCAGGAAGAAATTCCATTCTATGCAAAACAGACAAGACTTGTTCTGAAAAACTGCGGTCACATTGATGCAGAACATATTGAGGATGCACTGGCAGTAGGTGCATATGAAGCATTTGAAAAAGCTGTATTTGAGATGACGCCGGAGGCCGTAATCAAGACGATTACCCAGTCAAATCTGCGTGGACGTGGAGGCGCTGGTTTCCAGACTGGAAGAAAATGGTCCCAGGTTGCCGGACAGAAAGAAAAGATCCGTTATGTCGTCTGCAATGGTGATGAAGGAGATCCGGGAGCATTCATGGACAGAAGCATCATGGAAGGAGATCCGCACCGCATGATCGAAGGTATGATGATTGCAGCCTATGCGGTACAGGCACAGGAAGGATATATTTATGTCCGTGCGGAATATCCGCTGGCAGTCAGCAGACTTCGCATTGCAATCAGACAGGCAGAAGAGCTTGGAATTCTGGGAGACAATATTTTGGGAACAGGATTTAGCTTCCATTTACATATCAACCGTGGAGCAGGAGCTTTCGTATGTGGTGAGGGCTCAGCCCTGACAGCATCCATTGAAGGTAAGCGTGGAATGCCGCGTGTAAAACCGCCTAGAACCGTTGAAAAGGGATTGTTTGGAAAACCGACGGTTCTGAATAATGTTGAGACTTATGCGAATGTACCGATGATCGTGAAGCATGGAGCTGACTGGTATACAGGAATCGGAACACCGGAAAGTCCGGGAACGAAAGCATTTGCCCTGACGGGAAATGTAAATAATACTGGTCTGATCGAGGTGCCGATGGGTATTACGTTAAGAGAGATCATCTTTGATATTGGCGGCGGAATCCGTGATGGCAAGAAATTTAAAGCTGTTCAGATCGGAGGACCATCAGGAGGATGTCTGACAGAATCACAGCTGGACAGTAAGATGGACTTTGATTCACTGACGAAGATTGGTGCCATGATCGGTTCTGGAGGACTGGTTGTTATGGATGAGAATACCTGTATGGTTGAAGTTGCAAGATTCTTTATGAATTTTACGCAGCGTGAAAGTTGTGGAAAATGTGTACCATGCCGTGAGGGAACGAAGCGTATGCTGGAGATTCTGGAGCGTATCGTTGCCGGAGAAGGAAGAGAAGGGGACATCGAAGAGCTGGAAGAGTTAGCTGATATGATTGAAAACACAGCTCTCTGCGGTCTTGGAAAGAGTGCGCCAAAACCGGTAATCAGCACGATTCAGGCATTCCGGGAAGAATATGAAGAGCATATCCGTGATAAGAAATGCCGTGCCGGTATCTGTGCAAATCTCCGGAATTATAAGATCAATCCGGAAAAATGTAAGGGATGCTCCAAGTGTGCAAGAAATTGTCCGGTTGGTGCCATTACAGGCAAGATTAAATCACCGTATGTGATCGACAGCGCAAAATGTATCAAATGTGGAGCATGTTTAGAGAATTGTTCCTTTGGTGCAGTCTATACAGAATAACCGAGGAGGAAAGAATATGGGATCAATGATGATTGATGGACGGCGTGTGGAATTCACGGATGAACCAAACGTTCTGGCCGTTATCCGCAAAGCCGGAATAGATATACCAACATTATGCTACCATTCTGAATTATCCATTTACGGTGCATGCCGTCTTTGTACTGTAGAAAATGAATGGGGAAAGACGTTTGCTTCCTGTTCAGAAAAACCGAAGGACGGAATGGTCATTTATACGAATACACCAAGACTGATAAAATACAGAAAGCAGATTATAGAATTGCTTTTAGCATCGCACTGCAGAGATTGTACAACCTGTATCAAGAGTGGGGAATGTCATCTCCAGGATCTTGCACACAGGCTGGGAGTGCACGATGTCCGATTTGAGAATACAAAAGAGCCACATCCGATTGATGACAGTTCACCAGCAATTGTACGTGATCCAAATAAATGTATTCTCTGTGGTGACTGTGTGCGTATGTGCGACAATGTACAGGGAGTAAATGCCATTGATTTTGCCTATCGTGGAACAGAAGCAATTGTATCTCCTGCATTTAATAAGCCAATTGCCCAGACAGACTGTGTAAACTGTGGACAGTGCCGTGTTGTCTGTCCGACCGGAGCAATCAGTATCAAGACGAATATTGATGTTGTCTGGGATGCGCTTGCTGATAAAGATACCATTGTAATTGCCCAGATTGCACCGGCTGTACGTGTGGCAGCAGGTGAGGAATTCGGAATTCCAAAGGGTGAGAATGTGATGGGAAAACTGGTCGGAGTTCTTCACAGACTTGGCTTTGATGAGGTCTATGACACAGCATATGGAGCTGATTTGACAGTTATGGAAGAGTCGAAAGAATTTATGGAGAGATTCAACGCAGGAGAAAATCTTCCGTTATTTACCTCATGCTGTCCGGCGTGGGTGAAATTCTGCGAGAACCGTTATCCGGAATTTGTTCCACATCTGTCTAGCTGCCGTTCACCACAGCAGATGTTTGGAGCAGTCGTAAGAGAATACTATAAGAATCCGGAAAATAATGCCGGTAAAAAATTAGTATCTGTATCAATTATGCCATGTACGGCAAAGAAAGAAGAAATTCTTCGTCCAGAATCGAAAACGAATGGCAGACAGGACATAGATTATGTTCTGACAACAACCGAATTGATTTCTATGATTAAGCGGGCAGGAATTATGTTTGACCAGGTTGAAATCGAATCTGCAGATGTACCATTTGGAATTGGTTCCGGAGCCGGAGTGATCTTTGGAGTGACCGGAGGAGTCACAGAAGCTGTTCTTCGTAAGATTACACAGGGACACAAGCGTGCAGATATGGAAGAATTGAAGTCCAGCGGAGTGCGCGGTGATGATGGAATCAAAGAGATTGTCTATGATTATAATGGCAAAGAGATCAAAGCTGCAATCGTAAGCGGCCTTGCAAATGCAGACCAGCTGCTGAAGAAGATTAAGAGCGGAGAGATTCATTATGATTTCGTAGAAGTTATGGCATGCAGACGCGGATGTGTCATGGGTGGCGGACAGCCACTGGATGCAGGTGCACATACGAGAGAAGCACGTATGCAGGGACTGTATAAGGCAGATGTCAATACCCAGATTAAGAAATCAGATGAAAATCCGATGGTACAGTCTTTGTATGAAGGACTTTTGAAAGGTAAAACACATGAACTTCTGCACAGAAATTTTGCAGAAGCAGAAAAAGAAAAAAATAAATAGGAATAATTCAGTAAAACTACAGAAAATCTTAAGAAAAGGAGTGTATAGTGGAGTGTGAAAGAGAGGGTTATTATGGCTTATCACACAACACCATACTTACTCCTTTTTTTGCCGGCAGCACTTCTTTTCTATCAGATCACTCCGGCAAAATGGAGAAGTTATACATTGCTCATATTTAGTTATTTGTTTTTCTGGAGCTTTAGTGAAAAATTAATTATTTATCTGATCGGGACAACATTTCTGACACACCATATCTGTATCTGGATGGATACGATGGACAAGCGCGACAAGAGAAAAAAGAGAGTATTTCAGTTAGGAATTCTTTTGCTTTTGGGAACGATTTTGTGTCTGAAGTATCGAAATTTTTTCTTTGGAAATGTTTCGAAGCTGGCAATGGTGCTTCATATAGACTGGAGCTATCAAGATCAACTGATCTTTTTGCCAATTGGAATTTCTTTTTATACACTATCTGCAATCGGATATATGGCAGATGTGTACTGGGGAAAGGTAAAGGCAGAGTACAGTCTGGTGAAAACCGCATTGTTTCTTGGATTCTTCCCGGTAATCGTAGAAGGTCCGATCTGCAGATGGGAAGATGTGGAAGATACGTTGTTTAAAAATGAATCTGTAAAAGCAGAGAATGTTTTTAAGGGCTGTTATCGGATCATCTGGGGATTGTTTAAAAAGATGATTATTGCGGACAGGCTTGCAGTGCTGGTCGACAAGGTGTATGTCGGATACGAGAGCTACAGTGGTGCCGTGATCGTGGTAGCGGCGATTTCTTATACGATACAGTTGTATATGGAATTTTCGGGCTGTATGGATATGGTCATCGGAAGTGCCGGACTTTTTGGAATTCGCCTGCCGGAGAATTTCAGTCAGCCGTTTTTTGCAAAGACATGTACAGATTTCTGGAAACGATGGCACATTACGCTTGGTGTCTGGTTCAAAAACTATATCTTTTATCCAGTATCCATTTCCAAGACGGCCAGAAAGTGGAATAAATTTACGAGAAAACATTTCAAAGGGGATTTTGGAAAATATGTGGCGAGAATGGGAATTGCAGCAATGGCACTTTTCCCGGTATGGATCAGTAATGGTCTGTGGCATGGTCCGAAATGGAATTACATTTTTTACGGATTATATTACTTTGGATTGATTTTTATGGGACTTGCATTGGAACCGGTAAGAGACAGAATTCTTGCAGTACTTCATATTAATCCAGAGTGTATGTTCTATAAAGCATTTCAGACAGTGAAGATGCTGATCATCATATTCACGGGTGAAATGTTTTTCCGAGGAGATGGCTTCCGTCAGGGATTTCATATGTTTAAAAGTATCTTTCAGGGATTCAAGACAGAGACGTTTAAGGATGGCACCTTGCTTACATTAGGTTTGGATCAGAATGATTTCAGAATTATAATAATTGGCTGTATGATAGTATTTTTCGCAGATCTGATAAAGGAGTATTGGCCGAAAGAAACAAAAATGTGTCAAAAACAGTGGATCTGCACGGTTGAAAAAGCATTTGTTCCTGGAAAATGGGTCATTTGTTATGGTCTTGTTATGGCAATTCTGATCTTTGGGGCATATGGAGAAGGTTATCAGATGATTGATTTGATTTATGCAGGATTTTAGAGGATATAGGCATGAAGAAAAAGATAGGAATATTTATATTTATAGTGATATGCAGTACGGTGATGTTATCTGACTGGATAGAACGTATCTATATCGGCAGACTTGCAGGGCTGCCGGGAAGATATAACAGCTATGTCGGTATTCAGAAAGAACAAAAAGATTCTATAGATATGCTTGTACTTGGGGACAGCGAGAGCATGACGTCGATATCTCCGATGGAATTGTGGAAAAGTACCGGAATTACAAGTTATATATGTGGACAATCTGGTCAGCGTATTTCGGAATCATATTATATGTTAAAGCATGCTTTAGATTATCAGTCACCACAGGTCGTACTATTGGAAACTAATATGTTGTTTCGCTATACGAATACACCGGATAGTCTGCGCAGTTCTATCAGCGATACAGCTATGTATTATTTTCCGGTGTTACAATATCATAATTTGTGGAAAAATATTGTGAATGACCAGATACCAGAAGGATGGCAGTCTTACAAAGGCTTTGCAATCCGGTCGGGAGTGGCAGCATACAGCAAAGGCAGTTACATGAAGAAGACGAAAAAGGAAAAAGAAATACCCCAAATAAATCTCTGGTATTTGGATAAAATCCGGAAACTGTGTGAGAAAAACAAAATTCAGCTCTTGCTTTACACATCGGCTTCTCCGGTGAATCATAATTACAAGAGATACAATGCAGTGCTAAAATACGCCGGGAAGTATGGAATTCCTTATATTGATTTTAATCAGAAGCTTAAGGAACTGGGAATCGACTGGAAAAATGACACCCTGGATAAAGGCGATCATTTGAACCTGTCAGGAGCACATAAAGTTACAGATTACATGACCATGTATTTGCAGGAGCATTATATGCTGCCGGATCACAGAGGCGATGAGAAATTTACGAGCTGGGATACGATGGCATCGCAGTATACAACGGAGACAGGATATTAGGTTGTTAGAATTTCATAAAAATCCCAAGATGAAGAGCTTATAGAAGAGCTGTCCATCTTGGGATTTTTATCATTTTACTGCAGTTAGTCTGTATAAAAATGATAAATAATTTGTTTTTTATAAGTTTCACCGGCTTTTACCACGGGGCTTGGAAAATTCGGATGATGAATAGCATCTGGAAAATATTGTGGCTCGAAGCACACAGCATCTCTTGCTTCGTATACATGCCCTTGCTTTCCGGCAACATGCTCCAGATAGTTGGCAGTGTAAAGCTGGATTCCAGGATAATCTGTCGATAAGTCCATGGAGATGCCGCTCTGGTCACCTGTTGCGGTCAACACTTTGTGAGGAACGCCATATCCGGTTCCAATTACCCAGTTGTGATCGTAGCCGCGGGCAGTCTGTAACGTAGAATCTTCAATATCAGTGCCAAGATAACGTCCGTCACGAAAATCCATAACCGTTCCGGTGACAGAAGTAATTTCTCCGGTTGGAACAGAAGCAGCATCAGTTGGAGTATAGAAGTCTGCTGCCAGCGTAACCTTATGATTCAGAATATCACCGGAACCTTCTCCGTTCAGATTGTAGTAACTGTGGTGCGTCATGCTGATCAATGTATCCTGATCCGGAACTGCTTCGTATGTAATCGAGAAAGCAGGCTCTTCGTTCTGGCCGGAAATCTCGTAGGTGACAGACATGGTCAGTGCTCCTGGGAATCCCTGATCCATATGAGGACTTTCCAGAGAAAATGTAATGGAGGTGTCTGTTTTAGCGGCTACGTTCCAGATCCGTTTCGAGTAAGAGTCCGGACCGCTGTGAAGATTATTTTCACCATCGTTGGCAGCCAGTTTATATTCTGTACCATTCAGTGTAAATGAAGCACCTCCGATACGATTGGCACTTCTGCCGACATTATTTCCAAAGCAGGTGTCATCGGCCACATAGCCTGCAAGATCATCATAGCCAAGGACAACATCCGTTGGCTTGCCATTCTTATCCGGGACGAGCAGGCGTACGAGAGTGCTGCCGTAATCTGTGACAGAAAGTTCGATGGCGTCATTTTTTAATGTATATAATCTGACTGTTCTGCCGTCACATAAAGTTCCGAAATCAGTAGTTGTAATCATAATCCAATCTCCTCGTAGAAAACAAATATATAAAACTAAAACTGAAACTAAATTTAGTATAGTACCTGGAAAGAAGTTTCGCAAGAAATAAAAAGTATAGACTTATATAGAATATATAAAAAAGTAGACAAAAGAAAAGAAAAAGAGCATAATGTGGTTATTGAAAAATCAAAGGAAGAAAACATATGAAAAGATATAATAGAAAGAAAAATATCCGCTGGAATACGATGAAGATTCTGGTAACCGGATTTTTGCTTGTAATTGTGACCGGAGCAGTTCTTTTATGGCTTCCGGTCAGCAACCAGAAGCCGATTGAATTCTTTGATGCGTTATTTACATCGGCATCTGCAGTGTGTGTGACAGGGCTGGTCACAATCATTCCGCAAACTCAATTCACATTATTTGGAAAAGTAATTTTGTTGATATTGATACAGATTGGCGGACTTGGAATCATTGCCTGTGTAACGGCATTCTTTTTTCTCTTACGCAGACAGATTACTGTCAGGGAGCGTATGGTTATCCAGGAGACGTATAACGCAGATTCTATTGGTGGTATTGTAGGAATGGTCAGAAGAATTCTGATCGGAACATTTACGGTTGAGGGCGTGGGAGCTTTATTCTATGCAGTGCAGTTCGTGCCGGAATATGGATTGCTGCGTGGAATTGGGTATAGCATCTTTCATTCGGTATCTGCGTTCTGCAATGCAGGAATTGATATACTAGGTTCAGACAGTCTGGCAAAATATATCTGTAATCCACTCATTAATATTACGACAATGCTTCTAATCATCTTAAGTGGTATTGGATTTAGTGTCTGGTATGATGTGCTGGGGAATATTAAAAAAATCCGAAAGAAAGAAATTCCTGGAAAATGGTGGTTTACAAGGCTACGGTTGCATTCAAAGCTTGCAATCGTAACAACCTTGATATTGCTGGCAGTGGGAACATTGCTGACATTTTTACTGGAATATCATAATCCGGATACAATTGGACACTTAAGTTTTGGAGAGAAATGGATGGCATCTGCCTTTCAGTCAGTGACGACCAGAACAGCGGGATATTCTACATTTTCACAGGCAGGTATGCATGAAGAGACAAGATTTCTGAATATCCTTTTGATGTTTATCGGAGGATCACCTGGAGGAACGGCAGGAGGTGTGAAGACTACTACTATAGCAATGCTCATGCTTACATGCATTGCATTTGTCCGTGGGGGACAGGATACGGAATGTTTTGGAAGAAGAATATCCGCACAAAATGTCAGAATGGGATTTGTGACAGTCGTGCTTGCACTGATCTGTTACTTAACTGGAACAACATTGATTGCAGTATTTGAAGCAGACAGGTTATCCTTTCTGAACATTATGTATGAGACGGCTTCTGCGCTTGGAACCGTCGGTCTGACTGCAGACCTGACTTCCCATCTGTGCAGGGAAAGTCAGGCGGTAATTATTGCACTAATGTATATTGGAAGAGTCGGACCTATGACAATTGCACTTTTGTTTGCAGGAAAAAAGAATCAAAAAGACAGGGTGCGCACACTTCCGACGAATAATATACTGGTAGGATAAAGTAAGAAAAATGAAAGAAAATGTGATATGGAGGAGATACAGTGAAGAAGCAGTATGCGGTATTTGGGTTAGGTAGTTTTGGAGAAAGTGTTGCCATTGAGCTTCAAAAATTAGGTTGTGAAGTGGTTGCAATCGATGCAAATATGGAGCGTGTGGAGGCAATTGCGAATCAGGTGTCCTATGCTATGAAAGCAGACATTGAAGATGCAGATTTTATCCGTTCGCTTGGAACGAGGAATCTGGATGGAGTTGTAGTAGCGGCATCAGACAATATGGAAGCGAGTATCATGGCAACACTTGTGTGCAAGGAAAGTGGTGTTCCATATGTTATGGCAAAGGCAAAAAATGAACTTCATGCAACAGTGCTTGAGAAAATCGGAGCAGATTCTGTTATTTTTCCGGAAAAAGAGATGGGAATGCGTGTGGCAAGGAATCTGATGTCTGCAAACTTTACGGACTGGATCGCGCTCTCACCGGATTATAGCTTGGTCGAAACAGAAGTGCCGGAAAAATGGGTTGGCAGGACGCTTTTAGAGTTAGATGTAAGAAAAAGTTATGACGTTATTGTTGTGGGAATCAAGATGGGAGACAAAGTAGAAGTCAATCCAGATCCAAAAGAACAGCTGAAGGAAGGGAATGTTCTGATTTTGATTGGATCAAATCAGGCACTGGAAGCTATACAGTAGAAGAATGGAGAAAAACGAATGAATTTGATTTTTCTGGCAGCGGGCAACAGCACCCGGTTTGGCTCGAACAAGTTGTTATATAGGTTGAATGGAAAATGTATGTACCGCTACGGACTGGAAGTTGTAGCTGCATTGTGGCAGAAAGGGCTTTTAGATACCATAGTGATTGTGACGCAGTATGAAGAGATCATCTATGACATAGAAGCACATTTTCCGTACATGAAAACCGTGAATAATCCACATCCGGAAGCCGGAATATCCGGCTCTATCCGTCTTGGAGTGGAAAAGCTCATAGAATTGGAAGAAAAATGTGGAAAAACAGGCAGCCGAAAGAGGGAAGGCTGTATGTTTGCAGTGGCAGACCAGCCATATCTGACAAGAGAATCACTTGAAAACATGGTGGAAACATGGGAAGTCTCAAAGAAAGGTATCTTGGTTAGTGAAAATGCTGGAAGAATGGGGAATCCTGTGATTTTTGCATACAAATATTACGAGGAACTAAAAAAACTTGAAGGTGATGTGGGGGGAAAATGTGTATTAAAAAAACACCTGGACGATGTCCAGATGTTTGAAATGCCAGCGTCAGAGCTTAAAGATCTGGATTCACTGACGGAGATTCATGAATAACCATAACGACCCAAGGATTTTCTTTGGAACATTCAGTATCCGGGAAAAGTTCCAGTGATGTCCAGAAATATCCGGCTTTGAATTTTCTGCGGAAGCGATAGATGACAGATCCTTTTTCATGGAACATACGCAAACGAAGCTGGTCGAGAGTCATGATAGAGCGAAATTCATCTGCATCGTCCGGATGGACTAACTGTTCGTCCAGTAGGCGGGACATGTAGGTCTGATAATCGGTTTCATATTCAATTCCAAAACCTGCAAGAGACGAATCTCTTTTGATCGTTTCCATACCTCCGGTAATCAGATTAAATCTGGAGAGCAGAAGCATATGATCCAGAAGAATCCGGAAAATATTGTCACCTAACTTCCACATTTCCGGAGAATCAGGGAGCGCTTCGCAGACATTACGAATCCGGCTGACCTGTTCATGGGCGGCCCGGAAGTTCTCGATTGGAATCGTCTGAATGAGTTCCTCAGCAGCTTCTACCGACATAGGTCTGTGAAAATAAAATCCTTGACCATAGTTACAGTTCATGGATTTCAGAATCTCGGACTGTTCCTTTGTCTCAACACCTTCTGCGATGATTACAAGACCAAGCCGGTAAGCCATATCTACGATAGATTTCAGAATCTGAATTCCTTTTCCTTTATTCTTTGCATCAATCTGCATGAACTTCATATCTAGTTTCAGATAATCTACATTCGCGTCTTTTAACACATTTAAAGAAGAATATCCACTGCCAAAATCGTCCATGAGCACGTAAAAACCCTTTTTGTGGAAACGGGTAATAGTATTTTTTACAATGGTGTTGCTCTCTGCAAAGACAGATTCTGTAATTTCCACAGGCAGATATTCTGGGGAAATGTGGTACTGCTCTGTAAGCATTGACAAATATTGAGGCACGTCAATATTCGTAATGTCTATCATAGAGACATTGATGGAAATCGGAACAAGTTTGCAGCCTTTATCCTGCCAGGCGGCTAAAGTCTTGCAGACAGATTTCCAGATGTACATGTCAAAGCGGGTAATAAATCCACTGCTTTCGAACAGTGGGATAAATTCTTCAGGTGAGACAAAAGTTCCGTCAGATTTCTGCCATCTGGCAAGCGCCTCCATGCTGACCAGTTCACCGGTCGCCATGTTACATTTGGGCTGAAGATAGAAGATAAATTCGTGATTTTCCAGTCCATGACGAGCATCCCGGAGAATACGCTGCTTTAATTCTATTTTTTTAGCCATGCCGGATTCGAAATAGCAGATTCTGTTTCCAATCTTTCCATCAACACTGGAAGCCGCAATCTGCGCATTGTTGCACATCGTGCTGACATTCAGAGATTCGTCTTCAATCCGATAGACGCCGATGGATGGAAGGAAACTATCATCTTGTTCCAGTTTATCAATGTAATGATAAATTGTTGCATAAATGTGGCGGAGTTTGTGACCGTCATCTGGCATGCAGATAAAAAAGTCATCGGCACTAAAGTGTCCGGTGATGTAGTTATCTTCCTGGTGAAGGTTTCGAAGATAGGCAGCAATTTCCAGAAGCAGATAATCACCGCTGTCCTGCCCGTACCAGTCATTGAATAATTTAAAATTCTCAATATCGATGGCTACAATACACCAGCCTTGCGGATGCTTCTGGTCCAAAAAAGTACGCACTTCATTTAAAAATCTTTTTCTTATATATAGACCGCTAAGCGGTTCTAGATCCTGGATTGAGTCCGGGTAATTAGGCATAAAGAAGTCCTCCTGTTATCAAAATTATCAATTCATTTTACGCCAATTACTATTATAACATTCGTCAAATATGAGTTCAACATGGAGAGGAAAAAGAAAGGGGAAAATTCTTATGGAAAAATTTTCCACATTCTGAATTTGATAAATAGAGGTGACGCGATTAGAGGCAGGAAATAAAATAGAGGTGACGCGGCTGGAGGCATGGAGTATCAGGAAGAAAAAAATGTAAAATATACTAAATCACTTGGAATAAAAGGTGACAACATTTTTCACATGATTTATAATAGAAAGGTGTCTGGGGCTTTTGCCAGGACATTTTGAAATCTGATATGGGTCAGAAGGGAGATTATGTTATGCTGGAGGTAAAGAATCTTACATTCCAGGTTCAGGAGAATGGAGTAGAGAGAAGCATTGTTGAAAACATCAGTTTCGATGTTGCGGATGGCGAGATGCTTGTCATTACCGGACCAAATGGTGGAGGAAAGTCCACACTTGCGAAAGTTTTAATGGGAATTGAAAAAGCAAGCGCCGGGCAGATTATTTTAGATGGAGAGGATATCAGCAATTATGATATCAATCACAGAGCAGATGCAGGAATCGGTTATGCATTTCAGCAGCCACCGAGATTTAAAGGAATGACTGTTATGAAGCTGTTGTCACTCTCAGCAGGTAAAGAATTAAAAAGAGAAGAGTGTTGTAAGCTTTTAAGTACGGTCGGTCTTTGCGCAAATGAGTACATTGAAAGAGAAGTGGACGGCACACTATCAGGCGGTGAAATGAAACGTCTGGAGATTGCAACCGTACTTGCAAAATCGCACAAATTATGTATTTTTGATGAGCCGGAGGCAGGAATAGACCTTTGGAGTTTTTCCATGCTGATCGAACAGTTCGAGAAAATCCACAAAGAAAAGAAGGAAAGTCTGGTTCTCATTTCACATCAGGAGAGAATCATTCAGATGGCAGACCGGATCATGGTCATCGAAGACGGTAAGATCGCGTCCATTGGAGCAACTGACGAGATCCTTCCACAACTATTAGGAAAGACAGCAGATTCTTATAGCTGTCTGACATGCAGATAAGGAGGGAGGAAAGCAATATGATGACGTTAGATGAAATTACAAAAAAAGTACTGGAACAGATCGATGCAAGTGGATTTAAACAGTCAGGTGCATTTAATTTACGACACAATGGAATTGCCCTCTGCCACGGTGACAGCGAGCATATCAAAATTAAGAAAAAGCAGGATAAGCCGGGCATCGACATTTATATCGATGGTAAGACAGATGGAGAAGAAGTACATATTCCGGTCGTTGTAGATGCCACAGGAATGACCGATGTGGTTTATAATGATTTTTATATAGAAGAAGGAGCAAATGTAACGATTGTTGCAGGCTGTGGAATTCACAACAGCGGTTGCAATGAAAGCCGCCATGATGGAATCCACACATTTCACGTAGAAAAAAACTGCAACGTACGTTATGTGGAGAAACATTACGGAGAAGGCGAAGGAACAGGAACAAGAGTCCTCAACCCGGTCACAGAAGTTTATCTTGGCGAGAATTCCGTATTTACACTTGATACCGCACAGATAAAAGGTGTAGATTCCACTGTACGTGAGAATAATGTATATCTGGAAGCAAACTCAAAACTGTACGTTATAGAGAAGCTGATGACACATGGAAACCAGGAAGCAACTTCCAATATGATGGTAGAAATGAATGGTGAAGGAAGCTCTGCACAGATCGTATCCAGATCCGTTGCAAAAGGCAGCTCCAGGCAGATATTTCATCCAAGAGCGGTCGGTAAAAATCTCTGCCATGCTCATGTACAATGCGACTCTATTATCATGGATCACGCTGAAGTCAGCTCTATTCCGGAGATTAACGCAAAACATGTAGATGCAGCAATTATCCATGAGGCGGCTATCGGAAGGATTAACGACGAGCAACTTGTAAAACTCCGTACACTGGGAATGACAGAAGAAGAAGCAGAAGGAGTCATAATCGAAAACTTCCTGAACTAAAAAATGTTAAAAAATAGCTGGGGACGTAGTACTTTGTTAAAGTGCTACGTCCTCATCGTTGATTAGGGGTGTCCTTTTTTTGCTGTTTTTCTATTTTTGAGCAAAGAAAAACACCATAAACCCTTGAGTTTACGGTGTTTCGCATCTTATGTCCAATGCGGAGAAAGGGACTTGAACCCTCACAGGATTGCTCCCACTAGAACCTGAATCTAGCGCGTCTGCCATTCCGCCATCTCCGCTCGACAAAAGATATGATATCATAGGTTGATGGAAAATGCAAACATTTTTTTGATTTTTTTTGAAAAAGTTGTTGTTGTTCTTTCGGTGGAAGGAAAGTTAATTACAAATGTCTTTTAATGGGCTGATCGTAATACCTTCTTCTGCCATAGCTTTTCGGATTTTCTCAACGAAAAGAAGAGCTTTTTCGCCATCACCGTGAACGCATACGGAATCAGCCTGAATGGAAATATCTTTTCCGGTGATTGTTGTAACTTTCTGCTCTTTTACCATGCGGATCACGCGGGCAATTGCTTCGTTCTCGTCTTTGATGACTGCACCTTCTTTGCGGCGGTTCACAAGTGTTCCGTCTTCTTCATAAGCGCGGTCTGCAAATACTTCGCTAGCTGCTTTAAGCCCCAGATCTTTTGCTGCACGGATCATTTCACTTCCAGAGAGTCCCATTACGATGATTTCTGGATCATAGGACTTAATAGCTTCACAGATAGCTTTAGAAAGCTCATAATCTTTTGCAGCCATATTATAGAGGGCTCCATGTGGTTTTACGTGCTGCAGGCGCATATTATGGGCTTTGCACATACCTCCAAGAGCGCTGATCTGATACAGAGTATACGCTTTTGCTTCTGCCGGAGAAACGGCCAGATTTCTACGGCCAAATCCCATCAGATCCGGAAATCCCGGATGCGCACCAATCTGAATCCCGGCCTCCTTCGTTTGCTCAATCGCAGTTGTCATCACAACCGGATCAGATGCATGAAAACCACATGCAATATTCGCAGAAGAAATCAGTGGAATAATCTTGTCATCATTTCCAATCGTATAACGGCCAAAACTCTCACCTAAATCACTATTTAAATCAACTTTGTACATAATAACATAACCTGCCCTTCTTTTATAAAATGATGTTGGGGTGGGGTCAAGGACTTTCATCCACTTAAGAGAAAGCGCATGTGGATGAAAGCCCTTTTGACCCTGGCATCAAACATTGACTAATTACATATATAATAACATAAAAATTGCATATGAGATATGTAAAACATGGATTTTCAACACGAAAAAAAGAGCAAGAAGCATAAGTCTCATCGGAATGTTTTGCATAACGGAGGCTGGGGTAATGCTTCTGCTCTTAGTGTTATTGTTCGAAAATTATTTCAGCAAGATAATTAATCAATTTTTAACAACCGCTCAATAAATCCGGTATCTGCATTTCCTTCACAGAATTCAGGATTTTTCATGATTCGGTACTGGAAGTCCAGATTTGTCTCAACGCCCAGGATCACCATCTCGTCCAGCGCAGACCGCATTTTCTGGATTGCAGCATCTCTGTCCGGTGCATGAACGATAACTTTCGCAATCATGGAGTCATACTCGGAAGGAATGCGGTAGCCAGTGTAAAGACCGGTATCAACCCGCACACCATTTCCAGAAGGAAGGTGCAAATGTTTTACCACACCAGGACTTGGCATAAAGTTTTTCTCCGGAATTTCAGCGTTGATACGGCACTCAATGGCATGTCCGCGTGGTGTGACCTCTTCCTGAGTGAAGCTAAGCGGCTCGCCCATGGCAACACGGATCTGTTCAATAATCAGGTCTGTGCCTGTAACCATTTCTGTGACACCGTGCTCGACTTGAATACGGGTATTCATTTCCATGAAGTAGTAAGTTCCGCTTTGGTCAAGAATGAACTCGATCGTTCCGGCATTTGTGTAACCAACAGCTTTTGCGGCAAGAACGGCATCGTGGTTCATGGAAGCGCGGGTATTGGCAGTGATAGCCGGAGAAGGAGATTCTTCAATCAACTTCTGGTGGTTGCGCTGTACAGAACAGTCACGTTCGCCGAGAGCCACTACATTTCCATGAGTGTCAGCCATGATCTGGATCTCTACATGGCGTGGGTTTTCAATATATTTTTCAATGTACATGGTGTCATCGCCAAATGCGTTGGCAGACTCTCTTTGAGCCATGTTGAAATTGAATTCAAAATCATCCTTAGAGCGGGAGACACGCATGCCTTTTCCACCTCCGCCGGAGGAGGCTTTGATCATAACCGGATAACCGATTTCGTCTGCAAGCTTTTCGCCGGTCTCTACGTCATAGACTGGATCTTTCGTACCTGGAACGACCGGAACTCCGGCCTCCATCATTGTCTTTCTGGCGTGAGATTTATTTCCCATGCTGTCGATAACATCTGCACTTGGTCCGATAAATGCAATGCCGTGTTCTTCGCACAGACGTACAAAGTCTGAATTCTCAGAGAGAAAACCAAATCCAGGGTGGATCGCATCGGCTCCGATGTTCAGGGCAGCAGTGACAATTTGCTGCATATTCAGGTAATTGTTTCTGGCAGGGCCTTCACCGATACAGATACGCTGGTCGGCGAGCTGTACGTGAAGACTGTCTTTATCTTCTTTGGAATAGACTGCTACGCTGCGGATACCCATATTACGGCAGGCGCGGATAATACGAACAGCAATCTCTCCGCGGTTTGCAATCAATATTTTATGAAACATGGAACTCCTCCTTAGTCGTCAAGCTTCTTTACTTTAAAGAGTGGCTGACCATATTCAACTCTCTGTTCGTTGCTGACAAGAACGGCCTCGATCTCGCAGTCAAAATCACTTTCAATCTCATTCATCAGTTTCATAGCTTCCAGAATACATACAGTCTCGCCGGCTTTTACGCGGTCACCGACTTTTACGAAAGCTTTAGCTTCCGGTGAAGGTGCGGAGTAAAATGTTCCGACGATCGGGGAAGTAATGTATGTTTCTTCTTCCACTGCTCCAGAAGTCTCATCTGCAGTAGCAGCTTCCGGTGCAGCAGTTCCTGCAACCGGCATTCCCATACCTGGTGCAAATGGGACGGCAACGCTTTCGCCTGCGCGTTTACTCATTTTTATTTTAATATCGCCTTCCTGAATGGAAAATTCCTGCAGGGAAGACTCTTCGATAATTTTTACAAGCTTTTCAATTTTATCTAAATTCATGATGTCCTTCCTTTCTTTTTACTGGAATAATTTGCTGATTCGTTTTGCGACCAGACGGCAGTCCAGAACCTCTTTACAAGGCTGGTAGATCTGATGTCTGAATTCGTTCATTTCTTTTGCTTCAAGTGCAAGGAGTTCCTGGGCTTCTTCTACAGTAACTGCCTGGAACTTCACTTTATGATCTGTCTTTCTCTGAACCAGTTTTGGAATATCTACAGAGATGACTGTAGCAATCTTCGCATATCCGCCGGTAGTCTGTCTGTCCGCCAGCAGAATGATTGGTTTTCCATGGCTAGGTACCTGAACAGAACCGAATGCGATTCCATCAGAGATAATGTCTGTTGTTGACTTTGATGCAATAAATGGTCCTTCCAGACGGCAGCCCATGCGGTCGAACTCACTCGTTACAACATATTCGGAAGATAGAAATGTCTCTTTTCCTGCCGCGGTAAATGCATCGTCCTGTGGTCCCATAATCACGCGCAGTGTAATGTTGTCCTGATCAAACTCGTTGAGATCCAGGCTTCTAGACAGGAAATAAGGCAAGTATCTTCTTTTGGCACGGAAGCTGATATAGTCACCGTCTAAGAGGCGGCGTCCCTTAAATCCTCCAAGTCCACATTTGATGTTGGTAGAGCGGCTTCCCATAACGACCGGGATTTCCAGATAACTGGAAAATGCGATGTAGCCGCGGCTTCCGGTACGGCAGCCACGAAATGAGAGAATATCTCCACGGTGCATATAGAGCGCCGTATACATTTTCACAGGCTTTCCGTTGACCTGTGGCTGAAAATCACCTCCCGTGATAGCGATGATCGTCTCGGAAGTAAATTCCAGTGTTGGTCCAAGAAGAGTGAATTCGAGAACTGCTTCATTTTCCGGATTATCCAGAAGAAGATTGGCAATTTTGAAGGAGCGGCGGTCCATAACACCAGATACGCCGAACCCCTGGCTCTGATAGCCCGGGCGCCCACTGTCCTGTACAGTTGTAAGCATTCCGCCTTTTAAAATGCGAATTCCCATATTACACTCCTTTCTGGCGAATCACACACTCGTAAGTTCCCTGATTCACCTGTTCTTTAATCTCAAGAAAATCTTTTTCTGTGACCGGTACAAAATGAATATAATCACCGGCTTCGAAAAGGATTGGAATCTCGCGGTTTGGATCGTAAGTCTTTACCGGAGTCAGCCCCAGAAGCTGCCAGCCTCCAGGGGAGTCGAGCGGATAGATTCCCGTCTGGGAACCGCCGATGCCGACGCTTCCTGCCGGAATCTTAATACGCGGATTTGCAAGTCTTGGTGTGTGGATCCGTTCGTCCAGTCCCCCAAGATAAGAAAATCCAGGAAGGAATCCGAGCATGTAGATCAGATAGTCTTCACTGCTGTGGATATCAATTACTTCCTGAGTAGAAAGATTGGCATGCATTGCGATATTTTCCAGGTCAGGTCCATATTCGCCACCGTAGCAGACCGGAATATCAAAGATCCGTGATGGAGCAGTTTCCTGGCTGACCTCAAGTTTTAACAGCTTTTCCAGACGCTCTTTTAATGCGCCGTAATTTACAACTCTTGGATCGTAGTTGATCAGAAGACTTGTAAATGCAGGAATCATATCTTTGACTCCTTCAACATGCTGGGCCTTCATCAAATGGACGAAGGCCGTAATTTTTGCATTGATCTCCGGGGAGATCTCCTGTCCGAATTCAATCAGGACAGAAGAGTCACCGGCTGTGTGGATTTTAATTTCTTCCATAAAAAACATCTCCTTATCCGAACAGTGCGCTCAGCTTTCCAAGGGAAGTGATTCCAAGGTATGCAGAGATTACAACTACAATAATTCCAAGGATCAGAAGCACGATCGGGTGTTTGTAGTTCTCGCCCATGATAGACTTCTTCTGAGATGCGATCAGACATACTCCCAATGTAATAGGAAGGATCAGTCCGTTGAGGGCACCTGCTAATACGAGCAGAGTTGCAGGCTGTCCGATGAGAGCCATAACAACGGTGCTAAGAGCGATAAATCCAACGATGAACCATTTTTCATTGTTGGCAATTGTCTTGCTGAAAGTTTTCAGGAAAGATACAGATGTGTAGGCGCATCCGATGATAGATGTAACAGCCGCACACAAAAGTACCAGTCCGAAGAAACGGTATCCGATCTGACCTGCACCCTGTAAAAATGCGTCGGCAGCCGGGTTGCTTGCATCAAGAGTTGTAGCCGGGGAAGTTGCAGTCTCAACAACAACGCCTAAGATTGCAAGGAACAGCAAGATACGGACGATCGTTGCAATTCCGATTCCCATAACAGAACTCTTGTTGATCTCTTTTAAATTCTCTTCTTTTGTAATACCGGCATCGATCAGACGATGTGCACCGGCAAATGTGATGTATCCGCCAACAGTTCCGCCAAGAAGTGTCAGAATTGCAGGGAAGATACTGTCCATAGGAGCAGTTGGTACAAATGTTTCCGTTACAGCCATTCCTACTGGTGGTTTTACAATCAGGATGACAACAAAAATAACGACGATCATGATACCACCAAGAATTTTTGTCAGTGTGTCCATTGCATCTAATGCATTTTTGTAAAGGAATACACAGATTGCGATTGCTCCTGCGAGGAAGCAGCCATATGTAGTCGGGATGCCAAGCAAGCTGTTGAATCCGAGGGCACCGCCGCCAACGTTACCAATGTTGAATACAAGTCCGCCGGCTACAACGAGGAAGGCGATCACATATCCAAGACCTGGCAGAACTTTGTTAGCAACATCCTGGCCACGCATACCGGATACGCATAAGACTCTCCATACGTTAAGCTGAACGATTGCTGCTAAAATAACTGATACTAAGATTACGAAGCCAAAGCTTCCTTTGAGGTTTCCTGTGAACTGTCCTGTCTGTGTAAGGAATCCAGGACCAATTGCAGAGGTTGCCATAAGAAATGCTGCGCCAATGAGAGCACTGGCACTTTTTTTGTTTGTGTTTTTCTCCATAACTACTCTTCCTTTCGATAAATTCTAATTTTTTGATACCATACGAATTGCTGCGTGCTGTACACTCTCGCAATTCTATCAGATATTCGCATATCGCGCAGCTTACGCCACGCTTCTAGGCTCATATCTGGGCATGTCATGAAATCTAACTTTCATTTTTGTGCAAGCACAAAATGAAAATAGATTTATGACACTGGTATCTATATAGTATACAATTATACAGAAACTCGGGGGAATACGCAAATAAAAAACAGAAAGTTTAGAAAAACTTTCTGTTTTTAACTACATTTTAACGGACTTCGATGCCATTTACCTCAAGATGGTCGTCAATCGCGATGACAAGACAACGTCTTCCATCGATTTCACGGGTCTCTACGAGGTCGGATCTTTCCGGATTAACTTTTACTACAATATCAGGTGTCTCAATCTGGAAAGTTTTGACACTGGCAATGTTGGAAGCAAGGAGAGTATTTTTCTCACCAACAGCTTCCTCAAAATTCTTATCGAAATGTTCCATTTTTTCTTCCGGAACTCCACTTCGCTCTAACAGGTGTTTCACGTCTGGACGGGACAGCTCCAGTGGGTCAGGAGATTCCTTGGCTTCTTCCATAAGTTCATTCAGATTGTCGTGGATATTGCGGACGGTGTCATAGTCACAATCCTCACCGAGTGTATCACTGACAAGAGACTGAAACGTTGTCTTTTGATCCTTTGCAGTAAGCGGTGTAATATTGCCAAGTACATTTGCAATAAAGTCAGGTTGGAGATCTTCTGGTTTCTTGGAGTAGTACAGGACGTGATGAACGTCACTTGCACGATCCTGGAAAGCCGGGAAGAGAAAACCGGTCGCAGGCATCTCCACGAACCAGTCACGGATACGGTCTTCAATATTGTTCTTTTCGGCGTTATATGTAAGTCCGGCTTTCGTCAATTTTACCGGGCAGATACTGCACATGATATGTTCATATACGGTATCGGAAGCGTCAAACATTTCCATATTATCGGAAGATTTCCCTGGCACATCGTATGCAGCATGAATCAATATAATATAGTAGTTTTCCGCGAATTCGTAGTTCTCAATAACCTTGTCGTAGAATTCTTCCAAAAGCAGATCATCAGTAAGTTTCGTATCGCGCAGCCTTAAAAGGAGCTCCTGCGCGCCGCCTTCCAGCTCCTGGTCCAGCGGGAATTCCATAGTCATCAGGTTCTTGCCAACAGTTCCGGATAATGTATGCTTGAAAATGTCAAAATACTTGAAAGCTTCTTCCTCCGGCATGGAAAGAAAAGCTTTTTTCATCTCCATTTTTTTCTCTTTTTCATGATCCACATAACAGCCGCAGATACGGGTAATTGTGCAGTTTTCCGGGGTAAACTGCTTGCGGATCTCCAAAACTTCTTTTTTATTCATAAATCAGATACACTCCCTTACGATATAGTTACCATAAAAGATAGTATAGAGAGTTTTCGGGGGAAAATCAATGGGTTTTGGAAGAGGAGAAAAGTCGGATTTAAGAAAAATGTTCTTGACAAAGCTTTTTTTGTTATGTATACTTTGAAAGTCAAAATAATTGAAACTCAAATAAATTGAAGTTCAAAGAAAAACTTCAGAAAGGAAAGATATGAGTGCAAGATTTTGTGGAACAGGCTCCTGTGTCCCGGATTATGTTATGGATAATGATGGGGTTGCAGAGCTTGTAGAGACAAGTGATTCATGGATCAGAGAACGGACCGGAATTGCGAGACGCCATATTGCAGTGAAAGAGACGACCGTGTCCATGGCGAATGAAGCTGCAAAACGAGCTCTTGATAATGCAGGAGTTTTACCAGAAGAACTGGATCTGATTCTGATGTCCACGATTTCTTCGGATGTCATTATTCCATGTGGCGCATGCGAAGTGCAAAAGGCCATTGGTGCAGACAAAGCAGTCTGTTTTGATTTGAATGGAGCATGTACCGGGTTTGTGCTGGCATACAATACAGCATTGGCATACATAGAAAGTGGGATTTATCAGACAGTTCTGATCGTAGGAAGTGAATCGCTGTCCAGGCTGACGAACTGGAAGGACCGTGGGACGTGTATTCTTTTCGGAGACGGCGCCGGTGCAGCAGTAATAAAAAAAGATGAAAGAGCCAGTTATATTCCGGCGGCACATTCTGACGGGACTCGAGGAGAGGCGCTTTTGTGTCACAGTAAGCGAGAGGAGAATGGACTTCCTCTTCAGAAAAATGATGAGATTGGCGGGAAACATTTGAACAGTGAAGACTATCTCATGCAGATGGACGGTCAGGGAGTATTTCGGTTTGCGATTAAGCAGGTACCGGAAGTCATTCAGGAAGTGCTGGAAAAAAATGAAGTAAAACCAGAAGAAATCGATTGGTACATTTTACATCAGGCGAACCGGAGAATTCTGGAAGCCGTAGCAAAACGCATGGGTGAGCCGGTCGAAAAATTCCCAATGAACATGGAAGAGTATGGAAATACATCTTCCGCAAGTATTCCGATTCTGTTAGATGAAATGAACAGAGACGGAAGATTAAAACGAGGACAGAAAATCGTGCTGGCAGGATTCGGGGCAGGCCTGACCTGGGGCGCAACAATTATTGAATGGTAAAAGTCCAGCTAATAAATGTCAATAGTTAAATGAGAAAAAAATTATTTTGTTTTCT